>CAYMMC010000307.1:0-4488 GCA_964391125.1 uncultured Akkermansia sp. | reverse complement strand
TTCGCCCTCGCCACCCGCGGCGAACTGCTCGACCATCGCGCCATGCCCTCGCGCGAAGTCTCCGCCAGGTCCGAGCGGGCGCTCCTCGCCGGATGGGACTACGGGCGCGTCGTCCTCGCCTCCGTCGTGCCGGCGAACGTCCCCGAACTCCTCGCCTCGCAGTCGGGCCGGCCCCTCGTCGAGCTCTCCCATCGCGTCGCGCTCGGCGTCGAGATCGACTTCCCCGATCCTTCGAAGATCGGCGCCGACCGCCTCGCCAACGCCGCCGCCGTGGCCGAGCAACCGCCCGACCGGCCCGTCGTGGTGGTCGATTTCGGCACCGCCGTGACCTTCGACATCGTCGACGCCCGTCCCGCCTACGTCGGCGGCGTCATCGCCCCCGGCCTCGACGCCATGCGCCACTACCTGCACGAGCGCACCGCCCTGCTCCCGCAGATCGAGATCGCCCGCCCGCCCTCGGCCATCGGGCGGTCCACCGTCCACGCCATGCAGTCGGGCGCCTACCACGGCTACCGAGGCCTCGTCCTGGAGATCCTCGCCCGCATCGCGGAGGAGCTGGGGCGCCAGCCGAAAACGATTGCCACCGGGGGATATGCGGCTTTGATAGCCGACGACCTCCCCGGCATCGATTCGGTCGATCCCCACCTCACTCTCCGCGGACTGCTCCGCGTCGCGAACCTCAATTTCCCCACATGACTTCCGCTCCGGTCATCGGCATCGACTTCGGCGGCACCTCGGTGAAGCTCGCCGCCGTCGCGGGCGAGACCCTGCTCACCGAGATCGTCCGCATCCCCACCCAGGACTTCGACCATCCCGATCCGCTCATCGACCGCATCGCCGAAGCCGTCGCGGCGTTGCGCGACGCCCGTCCCGACATCGCCGCCATCGGCGTCGGCGTCCCCGGCGCGGTGAACTTCGTCACCGGCATGACCTACAACCTCACCAACGTGAAGGGGTGGACGGCCGTGCCCTTGCGCGACATCATGGGCGAGAAGACCGGCCTGCCCACCGTGCTCGAGAACGACGCGAACTGCATGGCCTACGCCGAATGGAGGCACGGGGCCGCCCGGGGCTGCCGCCACGCCGTCTGCGTCACTCTCGGCACCGGCGTCGGAGGCGGGCTGATCCTCGACGGCGAACTCTACCGCGGAGCCGCCTACGCCGCCGGAGAGATCGGCCAGATGAGCATCGACCTGCGCGGCGTGCCCGGCCCCTACGGCAACGCCGGCGCCCTGGAACGGTACATCGGCAACCGCCAGATCGCCGAGATGGCGGCAGCCCTCTACGCCGAGCGCGGCGCCCCCGCCCCCGCCCCTCTCACTCCCGAGACGCTCGCCTCCGCGGCGAGGGGAGGGGACCCTCTCGCCGCGGAGGCGTGGCGCCGCGTCGCCGAATGCCTCGGCGCCTGCCTCATGAGCGTCGTCTATCTGCTCAACCCCGAGGCCATCGTCGTCGGCGGAGGCGTCTCCGAGGCCGGCGACCTGCTCTTCGCCCCGCTCCGCGAAAGCCTGCGGAACTCCCTCACCGACGAATGCTTCGCCCATCTCCGCCTCGTTCCCGCCCGCTTCGGGAACACGGCCGGCATCCTCGGCAGTTCGGCCATGGCGGCGGAGCTGATCCGATAGTCCGCCGCACCGCGCCCGGGCTCCGCCTCACCCCCAGGTCGTCAGCAGCACCGCGGCGCCTCCGTCCGCCTTCAGGCCGCCCCCCCCGCCAGGCGGCACGAGGAGGAAGTCGCCCTCGCCGAAGCGCGTCGCCCCGTCCCCGACGCCGCCTTCGACGACGGTGACGATGGCGAAGCGGCCCCGGACGGCCTCGGCGAGAGGGGCTCCGGCAGCGAGGAGATGCCTTTCGAGACGAAAATGCTCGCAATGGACCAGCAGCTCCCCCTCGGCCGCGTCCATGGCCGGGGCGGTGTCGGCGAAGTCGATGCACTTCAGCGATTCCTCGACGTGCAGGGCGCGGGGACTCCCGTCGATGCCGGGGCGGTTCCAGTCGTAGACCCGGTAGGTCGTGTCGGAGCTTTGCTGGATCTCGTAGATGAGCAGCCCCGCGCCGATGGCGTGGAGGCGTCCGCTCGGAATGAAGAGATGCTGCCCCTTTTCGACCGGCAGGGCGTGGATGCAGCGCTCCACCTCGCCCGCCGCGATGGCCTCCCGAAAGGCCGTTTCGTCGACCCCCTCGACGACGCCGACATAGAGGACCGCTCCGGGGGCCGCATCGGCGATGTACCAGACTTCCGTCTTCGGCTCGCCCCCCAGCTCGTCCGCCACCGACGCCGGCGGGTGGACTTGAACCGAGAGCTTCTCCCGGGCGTCGAGGATCTTGCAGAGCAGGGGGAAGCGCTCCAGGTCGGGCGCCTTCTCGCCGAAAAGGGCGCGGCGCAGGGCGGGGTCGGCCCAGAGCTCGGATAGGCGTCGCCCGCCGTGAGTCCCCCCGACGACTTCGCAGTCGGCCTCCTCCCGGGCCGAGATCTCCCACGATTCGCCGTAGGGCAGGTCGGGATCGGGCAAAATGCGCCCGAAACGGGTCTCCAGACGCCGCCCGCCCCAAACTCGGGTTTGATAAGTCGGCTGGAATCGGATAAAGGAATCGGGTGGGGACGGCATGGCGGAGAGGACGTGCCGCAGCATAGCCCTCGGCGGCGCCATCCGCCACCTCCCAATTGGAAACGACCGAACGATGAACCCGGAAGTCAAAGAGCGCTTCGACGCCTACATCCGCCAGAAAGGCATGCGCCGGACCGGCCAACGCGACGTCATCCTCGAAGCCGCCTTCTCCAGCGACGACCACTTCACGGCGGAGGAGCTGCTGGCCAAGGCCCGGGCGATCGATCCGAAGACCTCGCGGGCGACGCTCTACCGCACCATCGCCCTCCTGGTGGAATGCGGGCTGCTGCGGGAGATCGATCTCGGCCGGGACGAGCGGGTCTACGACCCCAACTTCCTCGACTCCCCCGACCACAACCACCTCATCTGCGTCGACTGCGGCAAGGTGATCGAGTTCGAGGACGACAACGTCGCCCTGCTCATCGACTGCCTCACGCGGCGGCTCGGCTTCCGGCCCAGCATGAAGTCGATGCGGATCGAGGCCTGCTGCGACCGTCTCCGCCAGGAGGGATTCTGCAGCAACCTGGTCCAGCAGCGTCTGCAGAAGCGGGCCTGAGCGCGGCCTTGCGAAGCCAGGCGGCGCGTGGCGGAGCGCCTTTCCGCGGCGGCATGGGCACCCCGTTCCACGGGGAGCCTCCCGGCGGGGGGACGCCTACCGCTTCGACTCGATGTATTCCTGGACCATCACGGGCACGTCGCTGCAGATCGCGTCCACGCCCAGCCCGAGACCGAGGAAGTAATCCTGGAGATTTCGCCCCGGCCAGCCCGTGACGACGAAGCCCGCCTTCTGCGCCTCCTTCACCGCCTTGCGGGTGGTGCCCTCCATCATCGCCGCGATGCGCTTGGAGCCGAGGGCCTTCGCGTCGGACATCAGCTCGGGCGTCAGCGGACCGCCCTTGATCAGCATGATGTCGGCATCGGGATCGAGCGTCTTGATCGCTTTGAGGGGGCGCTGGTCGAACGAGGTGAACACGTAGGTGGACCCCTCCGGGACGAAGGCCGTCACCTTCTTGTGCAGCGCCGCGACGTAGGCGTCGATGCGTTCGTCGGGATACAGATCCTTGTTGCTGGTCTTCATCTCGAACTCGACGTACATGCCCTCCTTGTCCTTCAGATAGTCCAGCAGGGTGTCGAGGAAGAGCAGGGGCTCGCGCCGCTGCTTGGACTTGATGCCCCTGGCCTCCGCCGCGTCGAGGTGTTCGACCGGGCCGGTGCCGTCGTGGGTGCGGTCCAGCTTGTCGTCGTGGAGGACGACCAGCTCGCCGTCCTTGGTCATGCGGACGTCCAGTTCGTAGCCGCGGACCCCCTTCTCGTAGCTGCTCTCGAAGGCGAACATGGTGTTCTCTTCGAACTCGTGCGCCCCGCCGCGGTGGGCGAAGTGGAAGGGGGTCTCGGGAGCGGCGCGCACCGAGGCGGAGGCAAGGAGGATCGCCAGGGCGAAGCGGAGGGGGGAAAGGAGGGGACGGGGGGTCATGGACGGTTCGTTGGGACGGAGTCGGCAACAGGCGCCGATGGGATGGTTTCGGGAGATTCCTCGCCGCCGCCCTGTCTTGCTTCGGGCGGACGGGCGGGCGATCACCGAAGAATAGGTTGAGCGGGCGCGTCGCGTCAACCGTTGGCGGCGCCAGGCCAGAGCGGGATCGCGCCAACTCCGCAGGAGCTCCTGCCGCTCGCGAAGGCGGCCTTCCCGAAACCCCTTGGCCCTTTGATCCGAACCGCGATGGCGCAGGAAACAAGTGGCGACCCGTACGGGACTCGAACCCGTGTTACCGCCGTGAAAGGGCGGTGTCCTAGACCGCTAGACGAACGGGTCGCTTGTTTCTCCAAGCGCTGCGCCAAGGGAAGAGCGGGAATATGGGGGGGATTCGGTCCCGGTCAA
>CAYMMC010000306.1:0-4505 GCA_964391125.1 uncultured Akkermansia sp. | reverse complement strand
ACCGCCGCGGGCTTCAAGGGTAGCCCCGAGCGGCCCGCTCGGGGAACGAAGGTCGCGGAGACGCCCAATTGGCCGCGCGGCCCTACCCGCCTCGCGGCAAGGCCGTCCGTCGAACCCCTCCCCCCGATCAATGGGGACTGCCGGATCGGCCGAAGCTCGACAGCCCCCCGGCAGAGCCGGGGGCCTGTTCCCTATTGGACAATAAAGATTGGCGGCGTCGCGTTCTTACGATAGAAAGGAGGAGGGCCGGCGGGATGTCGGCCCGGCATCCTCCACTTCCTTCCATGACCGCCTCCCTCCGATTGCTCCTCCTCTCCGCCCTCCTCCTGCCCTCGGCCCTCTCCGCCTCCATCGTGGGCAAGGCCGTCGAATACTCCGTCGGCGACGTCCTTTGCGAAGGCTGGCACGCCTACGACGACGCCGTCCAAGGGAGGCGCCCGTCGGTGCTCGTCGTCCACCAGTGGACCGGTCTCTCCGACTACGAGAAGGGGCGCGCCGGACAGCTCGCCGAGCTCGGCTACAACGTCTTCGTCCTCGACGTCTACGGCAAGGGCGTCCGCCCCCAGCCGCCCGAGTCGGGCGTGGAGGCGGGCAAATACAAGGAGAACCGCGCCCTCTTCCGCAAGCGCCTCGCGGCGGGCTTGGAAGTCCTCCGGGGCCTGCCCCAGACCGATCCCGACAAGATCGCGGCGATCGGCTACTGCTTCGGCGGCACCGGGGTGCTGGAGCTGGCCCGCTCCGGGGCCGACGTCGAGGGCGTGGTGAGCTTCCACGGCGGGCTCGGCACCCCGACCCCCGACGACGCCAAGAACATCGACTGCGACGTGCTCGTCCTGCACGGGGCCGACGATCCCTACGTGCCGCCGGCGGAGGTCGAGGCCTTCCACCGCGAGATGAAGGCCGCGGACGTGGACTACGAGTTCGTCGCCTATCCGGGCGCGGTGCATTCCTTCACCCAGAAGATGGCCGGCGACGATCCCTCGAAGGGGTCCGCCTACCAGGCCGAGGCCGACGCGAAGTCCTGGGAGGCGATGAAGGCCTTCTTCGCCGACCTCTTCGACTGACCGGCCGGCCGTCGCCCGCCGACCGAGACCGCTCCGCGTTCCGCCGATGTCCGCCTCCCCTGCCTGGTCCGAGAGGATCCGTCGGCTCTACCTCTCCGGCGCGTCGAACCAGTTCGTCCTCCACGGCAACGTGCAGGACCGGCTCCTCGTCCCCGGCGCCGGGGGCGACGCGATGGGCAACCTCGTCGACTTCCTGACCCAGTCGCAGCTGCGGCGCTTCGCCCTCGTCCTGGGCTACGAGCTGGGCGCTGGCCTGCGGGTGCTCGCGGGCGAGGAGATCTACCGACGCCTCGCCCCGGCGGAGCCGCCCCCCATCGATCCGGCGGGGGCGATCGGCTGGATCGACCATTTCCTCCGCGTCTGCGTGAATCTCCGCTCCCTCCCCGCGTCGTCGCCGGGCGGGATGGGGCTCGCGGGCCGGAACCACCACGTCGCCGTGGTGATCGGCTCGGCCGAGCTGCTCTTTCCCCCCGTGCAGCGAACCCGCGACTACGCGCTGAACTCCATGGCGGCGGTGGTGCGCTCCTGGTCCCACGAAAGCCACTTTCTGGAGCAGAACCTTGCGGTCTTTCTCCTGACCGAGCATCTCAACGACCTCAACCGGCTCCTCGCCCAGAATCCCCGCGCGGCCCTCGTGGAAATCCCGCTGCCGGGCGAGGCCGAGCTGACCGGCGTCTTCCGCCATTTCGAAACCCGCTTCCCGAAAGCGCTCGAATCTTTCGCGGGCCGACCCGAGTTCACTGCGGCGAGGCTCGCCGGGGCGACGACGGGCTCGATCGAATCCCTGCTGAAGCAGCGTGAATACGAAAAGGCGCCGCTGCAGGAGCGCGATCTCGCGGAGCTGAAGAAATCTCTCGTCGAAAAGGACGCCCAGGGCTTGATCGAATTCCTGGAGCCCTCCCGCACCCTCGACGACCTGCACGGCAGCGAGGCCGTGAAAGCCTGGATGCGGCAGGATCTCGCCCTGTGGCGGGCGGGCGATCTCGCCGCGATGCCGATGGGCTACCTCATCTGCGGCCCCGTGGGCACGGGAAAGACCTACTTCGTCGAATGCCTCGCGGGCGAGGCCGGCGTGCCGGTGGTGAAGATGAAGAACTTCCGCGACCGCTGGGTCGGCAGCACCGAGGGGAACCTGGAGAGGATCTTCGGCCTGCTCCAAGCCCTCGGTCGCTGCATCGTCTTCATCGACGAGGCCGACCAGGCCCTCGGCAGCCGAGGAGGCGGGTCGGGGGACTCGGGAGTGTCCGGACGGGTCTATTCGATGATGGCGAAGGAGATGAGCAACCCGGCCAACCGCGGCCGCATTCTTTGGATCCTCGCCTCGAGCCGGCCCGATCTGATCGAGGTGGATCTGAAGCGCCCCGGCCGCGTCGACATGAAATTCCCGCTTTTCCCCTCCCTCGACGCGGCGGAGGGCTACGCCCTCATCCGCGCCCTCGCGGGGAAGCACCGCCTCGACCTGCCGGAGACCTGCCCGCCCGACCTTCTCCCGCTCGTGCCTTCCTACGTCACCCCCGGCGCGGCCGAATCCATCGCCATCAAGGTCTACCGCGAGGTGCGCACCGCCGGCGAGGAAGGTCTCGACGCCGTGGCCGCCCTGCGCGACTGCCTCGACGAGTATCAGAATCCCGTGCCGGAGGAGACGATGCGCTTCCAGATCGGCCTCGCGGCGAGGGAGGCCAGCGACCTCGCCTTCGTGCCGGAGAGCTTCCGGTCCTATCGCTGAGGGTGCCGAAGGACCTCGCCCTCGCGCCCGTTTCCCGCGCGAATGCGCCGCTTTCGTGTCCGGCCATGCCGTGGTCGATTGCGGAACTCTCGATATGACGACCCGCCGCAAGTTTCTCAAGGGAGGCGCCGCCGCCTCCGTTCTCGCCGCCGCCCCCGCCATCGTGCGCGGGCAGAATCTGAACTCCCGCCTCCAGATCGCCTCGATCGGCTCCGACGGAAAGGGGCTGAGCGACATCAAGGCGATGTCGACGCACGACAAGCAGAAGTACGTCGCCTTCTGCGACGTGGACCTGAACCGCACCCTCGGGGCCAAGCAGCTCAGCCCCGACACGCCGGTCTACCAGGACTTCCGGGAAATGTTCGCCGAGATGGGGGACAAGATCGACGCCGTCACCGTCTCCACCCCCGACCACATGCACGCCTACTGCTCCGTCACCGCGATGAAGCTGGGCAAGCACGTCTACTGCCAGAAGCCGCTGACCCACAACGTCTGGGAATGCCGCGAAGTCGCCAAGCTGGCGAAGAAGGCGGGCGTCATCACCCGCATGGGCAACCAGATCCACTCGCACCAGTTCTACCGCACCGCCGTGCAGATCGTCCAGTCCGGCCGCATCGGGAAGGTGGTGCAGGCCCATTCCTGGGTCCCGACTCCCGGCCATTGCCGCAGCGGGCACATCAGCCGCCCCAAGACGACGGCTCCCGTGCCGGAGTCGCTCGACTGGGACAAGTGGATCGGCGTCGCCCCGACGCGGCCCTACTTCGGCGACCGCTGCTACGCCCCCTGGGGCTGGCGCGACTGGCAGGACTTCGGCCTCGGGGCGATCGGGGATTTCGGCTGCCACATCCTCGACCCCGTCTTCACCGCCCTGAAGCTGAGCGGTCCGTCCGACGACTACCTCGCCGAGCACACCGGCATGAACGACGAGGTCTGGCCGGCCCAGACGAACTACAGCTTCACCGTGCCGGGCACGGAGCACACCGCCGGGGAGCGTCTCAAGATCACCTGGTACAACGGTGGACTCACCCCCTCCACCAAGGACTCCCACCTGCCCGAGCGCGAAGCCCTGCCGCCCAGCGGCTCCATGCTCATCGGCGAGAAGGGCACCCTGATCATCCCCCACGTCGCCGCGCCGCGCCTCTACTTCGAAGGGCAGGAGATGAGCACCGACTACGAGATGGCGGACAACCGCGACCACTACCACGGCTGGATCGACGGATGCCTCTCGGGCGAGCAGCCCTCCGACGACTTCCAATACGGCGCCATGCTCACCGAAACCATCCTCCTGGGCACCATCGCGATCCGCTTCCGGGGCGAGAAGCTGAAATGGGACGCCGCGAACATGCGCTTCCCCGACAAGGAGGAGGCGAACCGCTGGCTCACCCGCGACTACCGCGAAGGCTGGGACCTGAAGGCCTTGGGCGGCTGAGGCCGGACGGAACCATCCGGGTTCCCCCGACCGTCCCGGAACACCGCGCGGCGGGCCTCGCCCTTCAGCAGAGCGCGGCGCGCAGCGCGGAACGCCAGACGGCGGACCGGGGGATCTTGATGCGCCGGCGCATCGCCCCCTCCGCTCCGGCTTCCCCGAGGAGCCGGGCGGTCTCTGCGGCGAACAGCTTGGGCAGCCGCGCGCAGAAGCGGACCCGGGGCTCGCGCACGGCGCCCACGTAGGAATCGGCCTCCTCCAGAAAACTGCGGCAGATCCCGAGCCAGCG
>CAYMMC010000305.1:0-4511 GCA_964391125.1 uncultured Akkermansia sp. | reverse complement strand
CTTCGGCGTGCCGATGGGCTTCGGCGGCCCCCACGCCGCCTACATGGCCTGCCGCGACGCCTTGAAGCGGCGCCTCCCCGGTCGTCTCGTGGGCGTCTCCCGCGACGCCGAAGGGCGCCCCGCCCTGCGCCTCGCCCTGCAGACGCGCGAACAGCACATTCGCCGCGAAAAGGCGACCTCGAACATCTGCACCGCCCAGGTCCTGCTCGCCGTCATGGCCGGCTGCTACGCCGTCCACCACGGCCCCGAAGGCCTGAAGCGCATCGCCCGCCGCGTCCACGCCGCCGCGTCCCAGCTCGCCGCGGCGCTGAAGGGGGCGGGCTTCTCCCTCGCCAACGGCACTTGGTTCGACACGCTGACCGTCCGCGTCGACGGCGCCCGCCGCGGCGAGATCCTCGAGCGTTGCGAGGCGGCCGGGGTCAACCTGCGGATCGACCGTCCCGAGTCCCTCGGCCTCTCCCTCGACGAGGCTCTCGTCGAAAGCGGCGGCTGGACCCGGCTCTTCGCGGTCTTCGGCCTGCCCATGCCGGCCTCTTCCGAACCGACGGCGGAGGCGCCCTCCGGCCTTCCCGAGGGTCTGCGGCGCCAGGGCGGCTTCCTCGCCCAGGCCGTCTTCCACCGCTACCACACCGAGACCGAGATGCTGCGCTATCTCCGCCGGCTCGAAGGCAAGGACATCGCCCTGAACTGGAGCATGATCCCCCTCGGCTCCTGCACCATGAAGCTCAACGCGGCCTCCGAGATGATGCCGCTGACCTGGCGCGAGGTGGCGGCGCCGCATCCCTTCGCCCCCGCCGGACAGGTCGAGGGCTACCGCGAGATGATCGCCCAGCTGGAGAGCTGGCTCGCCGCCGCCACGGGCTTCGACGCCGTCAGCGTGCAGCCCAACGCCGGCTCGCAGGGCGAATACGCCGGCCTCCTCGCGATCCGCCGCCATCACGAGGCGCGGGGCGAGGCCGACCGCAAGGTCTGCCTCATCCCCGTCTCCGCCCACGGCACCAATCCCGCGAGCGCCGTCATGGCGGGCTTCGAAGTCGTCGCCGTGGCCTGCGACGACGAAGGCAACATCGACACGGCCGACCTCGCGGCGAAGGCGGAGCAGCACGCCGCCCGCCTCGGGGCGCTCATGATCACCTACCCCTCGACCCACGGAGTCTTCGAGGAGGGCGTTTCCGCGATCTGCGATCTGATCCACCGCCACGGCGGCCAGGTCTACATGGACGGGGCCAACCTCAACGCCCAGGTCGGGCTGTGCTCGCCCGGCGCCATCGGGGCCGACGTGTGCCATCTCAACCTCCACAAGACCTTCTGCATCCCCCACGGCGGCGGCGGCCCCGGCGTCGGCCCGATCGCGGTGCGCTCCCATCTCGCGCCCTATCTGCCCGGCCACGGCGAATGGCCCGACTCCCCCAGCCACGCCGTCAGCGCCGCGCCCTACGGCAGCGCCAGCATCCTCGTGATCTCCTGGATGTATCTCGCGATGATGGGACCGACCCTGCGCCGCGCCACCGAGCTCGCCATCCTCAACGCGAACTACATCGCCCACCGGCTCGAACCCTTCTACCCCGTGCTCTACAAGGGAGCGAAAGGCCGGGTCGCCCACGAATGCATCGTCGACGTGCGCGGCTTCAAGGACAGCGCGGGAATCGAGGTGGAGGACATCGCCAAGCGGCTCATGGACTACGGCTACCACGCGCCGACCATGTCCTGGCCCGTTCCCGGCACGCTGATGATCGAGCCGACCGAGAGCGAGTCGCTCGAGGAGCTGGACCGCTTCTGCGAGGCCATGATCGCGATCCACGGGGAGATCGCCCGCATCGCCTCCGGCGAGTCCGATCCCGAGGACAATCCGCTGAAACATGCCCCGCATCCCGCCGAGACCCTGCTGTCCGACTCGTGGGACCGCGCCTATTCGCGCGAATCGGCCGCCTATCCCCTGCCCTGGGTGCGGGAGCGCAAGTTCTGGCCGCCCGTGAGCCGCATCGACAACGTCCACGGCGACCGCCATCTCGTCTGCACCTGCGAGGGCATGGAGGCCTACGCCAGCTGAGACCGACCGTCCGCGATGGAGAAAGCCGCGCCCGCCGCCCTAGACGCCGCCTTTCCCGAGGACTGGACGCCGAACATGCGGGCGAACCTCGTCTTCCTGACCCGGGGCGGCGAGGTGCTCCTCATCCACAAGAAGACCGGCCTCGGCGCCGGAAAGATCAACGTCCCCGGCGGCAAGCTCGAGCCCGGCGAGAGCCCGCTCGACGCGGCGCGGCGGGAGGTGAGGGAAGAACTGCATCTCGAAGTCGGCGGGCTGCGCGAGATGGGCGTGCTGCACTTCGAGTTCGTCGACGGGCTGAAGCTGCACTGCGTCGTCTTCCACGGGACCGAATTCGAGGGCGTGCCCACCGAGACCCGCGAGGCGCGGCCCGAATGGTTTCCCATCGACGCGGTGCCCTACGACCGGATGTGGGCCGACGACCGCCATTGGCTGCCCCGGATGCTGCGGGGCGAGACCTTCCGGGCCTGGTTCCGCTTCGACGGAGAGACGATGCTGACGCGGAAGGTGCTGTTCGGGTGAAATCCGAGCGCCGGAAACTGAAAACTCGACGACGCCCATGACCCTCCCCCTCATCGCCGTGACCATGGGCGACCCCGCCGGGGTCGGCCCCGAAGTCTGCCTCCAGCTCCTCGCCAACCCGGAGGTGCGGGAGTTCGCCCTGCCCGTCGTCTTCGGCGACGCCGCCATCCTCGCCCGCTGCGCCGACGCCACCGGATTGCCCGCCCCCCGGCTCGTCGTCTCCGAAGCCGACTGGCCCGAGGCGCGCGCCTCTCTCGGAGCGCCCGCCGTGCTCGACCTGCCGGGCTTCGACGACAGCAACTTCGCACCGGGCGTCGTCGGCGCGGAGACCGGCGCCGCCGCCTACCGCTACATCGAGGCGAGCATCGAGCACGCCCTCGCCGACTCGGTCGCGGCCGTGGCCACGGCCCCGCTGCACAAGGAGGCCCTCCGCGCCGCCGGCATCCTCCATCCCGGACACACCGAGATCTTCGCCGAGAAGACCGGCGCCGTCCGCGCCTGCATGTTCCAATACAGCGGAGAGGTGCGGGCCAGCTTCGTCACCGTCCATGTCGGCTACCACGAAGTGCCCGGGCTCCTCACCCGGGAGCGCATCCTCGACGTCATCGAGCTCACCGCCGAGGCGATGCGCCGCATCCGCGGCACCGAACCGAAGCTCGCCGTCCTCGGCCTGAACCCCCACGCCGGGGAAAGCGGCCTCTTCGGCGACCTCGAGGAGGAGCGCCTCATCCTCCCGGCGATCGAGGCGGCCCGCTCCGCCGGTCTGGAGGTCGAGGGCCCCCTCCCCCCCGACACCGCCTTCCTCCCGGAGAGGCGCCGCGCCACCGACGCCTTCGTCTGCATGTACCACGACCAAGGCCACATCCCCCTGAAGGCCCTCGCCTTCGACACGGCGGTGAACACCACCCTCGGCCTGCCCATCGTCCGCACCAGCGTCGACCACGGCACCGCCTGCGACATCGCCTGGCAGGGCAAGGCGAAGGGGAGCAGCCTCGTCGAGGCGGTGCGCCTCGCCGCGAAGCTGGCGGCAGGACGGACGCTGGGCGCCGGGTAGGAGTGTCCCGGGGGGCCGGAGAGCGGCTACGCCCCGGGTCCGGTCTCCTCCGCGTCGGCGAACACCGGTCGTTTCCAGATCGGAACGCTCGCCTTGATGCGCCTCAGGTATTCCTGGCAGAGCTCGAAGGCTTCGGCGCTGTGCTTCGTCCGCACCCGGACGAGAATCGCGGCCTCTCCCGCCGGGACGTAGCCGACGACGTGGTGGACCTCGGCGAGGTGCTCGGGATGCTCGCGCCCCATCGCCTCGCCGATTCGTCGCAACTCCTTCAAGGCCATCGATTCGTAATGGCTGTAGTCGATTCCGGCGAGGGGCCTGCCGTCCTCCCGGTCCCGCACGACGCCGTGAAAACGCAAGTCGGCCCCGTGCCGGGACGAGGAGGAAAGCGCCGCCTCGACCGCCGCCACGGGCCGCTCGGAGACCGATGCAGTGAAATGAGAGCTTGCCATTGCCGAATACTGGATAGGCTTCCCCTTTCCAACATTCCAAAGACAATTCAATGAGCAAAAGCGATTTCGGTTTGATCGGCCTCGCCGTGATGGGGCAGAACTTGGTGTTGAACGTGGAGAGCCGCGGCTTCCGCGTCTCGGTCTACAACCGCACCACCTCGGTGACGGATCAGTTCGTCGCCGAGCACCCCGACAAGAAGCTGCACGGCTTCGCCACGCTGGAGGACTTCGTCGCCAGCATCGAGCGCCCCCGCAAGATCATGATGCTGGTCCAGTCCAAGGCCGGCGCCGATCCCGCCGACCGCGACGCCGTCGACGCCGTGATCGACTCCCTCGTGCCGCTCCTCGAGCCCGGAGACCTCATCATCGACGGGGGCAACACCTACTTCATCCACACCGAGCGCCGCTCCAAGGAGCTGGAGGCGAAGGGCCTCCTCTA
>CAYMMC010000304.1:0-4513 GCA_964391125.1 uncultured Akkermansia sp. | reverse complement strand
GATCAGCTCCGACTCGGTCTCGGTGGTCGCCGTCTTCTTGAAGAGCAGCGGACCCACCACGGGCACCTTCGACAGCCCCGGCACGCTGGAGACGTCGCGGCTCTTGCCCCGGTGGACGAGGCCGCCCAGCGCGACCATCTGCCCGGACTTGGCCACCACGGTGGAGGCGATGGTCTGCTTCTGGATGTCGGTGGTCTCGAAGAAGTCGCCGTTGGACATGTCCCCGTAGACGATGGTCTTGCCCATGCCGACGCGCGCGTTCTCCTGCATCACGCGGATGGTCACGGTGTTGTCGGCGTGGATCTTGGGCGTGATGACCAGGGTGGTCCCGATGTCGCGGCGCTCGGTCTGGGGGTCGCGCTCCACCGTGATCACCGGGTTGTCGCCGCTGGACGTGTTCGAGGTCACGTTGACCTCGGTGAGGATGGTGGTCTCGTCCCCGACGAAGATGCGCGAGGCCTCGAGGTCGGCGACCATGAGGTTCGGCGTGGCGAGCCGCTCGATCTTGCCCTCGTCGTCGAGCATCCGGATCCTCGCCTGCACCTCCTCGCCGATGGCCTGGAAGACCACGGAGCGGCTGTCGAAGCCCCCCCCGAGGATGCCGACCCGCCCGATGTGCGCGGCGGAGGCAAAGCCCTCCTCGGTGAAGACCGGGACGTTGCCCAGTCCGCTGGCGAAGCCGCCGCCGAGGTCGCCCGACCGGGAGTTGAAGAGGATGTCGACGGCGCGCTGCTTCTCCTTGCTCACGTCGAGGGCGAGGACCTTCACCTCGAGCAGCACCTGGGCCCGGGGGCGGTCCAGCTCGGCGACGACCTCCTTGATCTGCCGGATCGCGTCGGGATCGGATGAGCGGATCAGCAGGCTGTTCGACTGCCTCACTGCGGCGACGTAGACCAGGCCGGGATTGAGGCGGGTCGGCTCCCCGCCGACGTCGGCCTCGACCTGGTCGGGCCGGCTCTCCAGCGCCTCGAGCTCGTCCTGAAATTGCGAGGTGGCCTCGATGCCTTCCCGGTTGCGGAGGTTGCTGCTGCCGCGGGAGTTCCGGGAGCCGGTGCCGCGGGAGGAGGAGCGACCGCCGATGCCGCCACCGATGCCGCCGATGCCGAGACCGCCGGTGCCGCCGACGCCGCTCCCGGAGCCCTCCACGATGGTGGACAGGCTGGCCAGTTGGCTCATGCGGTCGATGGCCCGCTCGATGTCCTCGCTGGCGTCCCCGTTCTCGAATTCCGGCTTCATGTAGACGACCATCTCCTGGAAGAGCTCCTGGAGGCTCGCGGCGACGTCCTCGGCCCGCGGGTAGACCACGGTCAGCACCTCGACGCGCTTCTGGTTGTTGAGGCGGCTTCCCTTGACGTATTCCTCCAGCGTCTCGACGTAGATGATCCCGCTTTCGGGATCCTCCTGGAACCAGAGGCCGTTGGAATGGCAGACCGCCTTCAGCGCGCTGAGGCAGTCGATGTCGGTGAGGAAGAGGTTGATCTCCTTGTCCCGGGCGCCCTCGTTGACCACGATGGGCTTGCCCCAGGTCTCGCCGATCAGCCAGGTCACGTAGTGGACCGGGGCGTCGCGGAACATGATCGACTTGAGCCGGGGGACGTGGCCGTAGTCGGAGTGCATCTGGGCGGAGAGCCCGGCCGGAAGCAGCAGGCAGAGGGCGAGGAGCCGCACCGCCCGGAATGGAGGTTGGAAAATGGCGTTCATGGTCTTCGTCACCACCTCAGGATGATGGTTTCGTTGGGGCTCTTCTTCTGGTAGGCCTCGATGTAGGTCGGCTGGATGTCCTTGATGTGGAGGTAGAAGGAGTAGCCGTCGAGGGCGTTGAGGGCGCTTTCCTCGAGGGATGCCTGGCCGTCGGGGCCGACCGTCCGGCGCACTGGCTGGCGGCGGTCCTGGGGGCGGCGCTTGATCTGGACGAGGTCCTCCTTCATGACGACCTGCGGGCTCGATTCGTTCTGCAGGCGGATCAGGGCCATGGGCGGGCGGGATTCGCCGTCGGGAATGACGATGGCGAGGATGCGGAACTCGTCGGAGATCTCCCCGAGCGAAGTGGGGGACAGCCCGTCCGACATCTCCTCCTCGGCCCTCCTGGCGTTGCCCCGCTGGAAGGGGTCCACCAGATCCAGCTCGACCTTGCCGTCCTCGCCGATCAGGCTCTGCGGCGGATCGGCCAGCGGGATCGCCGGCGTCTGGAGCATCGGCCGGTCCGTCGGTTGCGGGATCGCTGGCTCTTCGGGGGCCGTCTCCGCGATGGCCGCTTCGTCGGGCGGCCGGGGGACCGGCGCCTCCTGGGCCGCCAGCCCCTGGGCGGCCATCGCGACCCCGGCCAGCAGCCACTTCAGTTTGCTTGTGTTCATGTGTCTCATTGAATTGCGTCGCTCCGCTCAGCGCGCGGCGTTCATCGCCGCCATGCCCATGAAGAATCCGGTGTAGACGAGGGCGACCATTCCGCCGACCACGACGATCAGGGCGGGTTCGACCAGCTTGCTCAGCAGGTCGAGGCGCCGCGCCAGCTGGTCCTCGTAGTAGTCGCCGACGAAGCGCAGGCCCTCGTCGATGTTGCCCGAGTTCTCCCCGACCCGGATGAGGGAGTCCGAGAGCGGCGAGAGGCGGCTCAGCCGGGTCGAGGCCATGCCCGCGGAGAGGGACTTGCCCGCGAGGACCCGCTCGCTCAGCTGTTCGAACTGGCTCCGGTAGTAGCGGTTGCCCAGGGTCCGGCGGGTCAGCTCGAGGGACTCCACCACCGGGATGCCGCTGTCGAGCAGCAGGGCCATGGTCTTGTTCCACAGGCCGTTGGCGGCGAAGCGCGACACCTTGCCGAACAAGGGGATGAAAAGCGCGACGTGGTCGAGGACGAGGCGGATGCGGTCCTGCCTGCGCAGGATCAGGAGGAGGAGGGCGAAGAGGATGGGGCCGAGGATCACCCAGTAGCCGTATTGGATGACCCAGTCGCTGGTGCCGAGCAGCGCCCGGGTGATCTTGGGCAGCTTCTCGAGGTCCCCGTCGAACACCGAGGCGATCTTGGGCATGGCCACCGCCGTCGTGTACCAGCCCACTCCCAGCCCCATGATCACCACGATGATGGGATAGACCATGGCCTGCACCACCTTGTTCCGGAGGCTGCGGCGCTGCTCCATGAGGGCGACGCAGTAGGTGAACATCTGCGGCAGCGTGCCGTTGGCCTCGCCCACCTCGACGAGGCTGACCGGCAGGGGGCCGACGAAGGCCAGGTGCTCGCGCATGGCGGCGTGCAGCGAGCTGCCCTCGCGCACCTGCCTCGCGACATCCGCCAGGGCCTGGGCCAGCAGGCCCTTGCTCAGGCCGGCCACGATCTCCAGGCTCTCCACGGCCGCCACGTCGCCCTTCAGCAGGATGACGAGCTGCCGGAAGGCCTGCTCGATCTCCGTCTTCCGGACCATGTGCGGGGTCAGGGCGCGCTCCATTTTGGTGCGCGGGCGCAGCGCGTCCTTCGGACCGGAGCGGGCCGGCCGGATCTCGATGATCATCACGCCCTGCCCGCGCAGTTGCGCGGTCGCCTCCTGGAGGGTCGCGCCTTCGACCAGCGCGGCCACCTTCCTTCCGTTCGAGACTCCGGTGTAGCTGAAGACCATTATCTCGCCTCCTCCTCCAGTTGAAACAGGGCGTGGTCCTCGTCGATCACGGTCCGCTCGAGCTCCTCGAGCGTGGTCTCGCCTTCCAGCACCTTTCTGAGCCCGTCCCCGCGCAGGGTCAGCTCGGTCGCCTTGCGCTTGAGGTAGTCGTACCTCGCCGCCTCGCTGTCCCCCTCCAGCAGCAGGTCGCGGACCTCGTCGGTCACCGGCAGCATCTCGTAGATCGCGGTCCGGCCCGAATAGCCGGTCATCCCGCAGTAGGCGCAGCCCTTGACGCGCGGAATCCGGGCCGTCCCGTCCCAGCCGTGGCGCTCCCGGACCTCCTCCGGTGCCTCCTCCCACTCCATGCAGTGGCGGCAGGGCCTCCGCAGCAGGCGCTGGGCCATGACGAGGCGGAGCGTGGCCGCGACGAGGAAGCGCGGCGCCCCCAGATCGACGAGCCGGTTGAGGATGCCGGGGGCGCTGTTGGTGTGCAGGGTGGCCAGCACGAGGTGGCCGGTCAGGGCGCTCTTCAGGGCCGTCTCGGCGGTCTCCCCGTCGCGGATCTCCCCGATCATGATCACGTCGGGGTCGTGGCGGAGCACGCTGCGCAGGGCCCGGGCGAAGCTGACCCGCTCCTGCCGGCTGTCGACCTTGATCTGGGTGACTCCGTCCACGGGCTTCTCCACCGGGTCCTCGATGCTGACGATGTGCAGGATCTCCTGGTCGACCAGCTCGCGCAGCCCCGCGTAGAGGGTGGTGGTCTTGCCGCTGCCGGTGGGCCCCGAGATGATGACGACTCCGTTGGGGATCTCGAGGGCGCTCTTGAGCATCCGGTACTGCCGCCCGTGCAGGCCGATGTCCTCGAGGCGGTCGAGCGACTGGGTCTCGTGCGTCTGGCTGAGCACGCGCAGGGTGGCGTGCTC
>CAYMMC010000303.1:0-4516 GCA_964391125.1 uncultured Akkermansia sp. | reverse complement strand
GCTCCCGTTCGCCGCCGGATCCGTCCTCCCGCGCCAGGCCCTCGAGGAGACGGCGCTTCGCCGCCGCGAGCCCCTCGCGCCGGGTCGTCTCCCTGGCTTCGGCGAGCAGCGCGCTGTCGGCGGCGGCGCCCGAGGGGACGTCGGCGCGGCGCGACTCGCAGCTCCCGAGCGCCGCCGCCAGCAGCAGCGGCCCGACGATGGCCCAAGGCCTCCTCATCCTCCTTCGGGGAGACCTTCCGTGAGCAGGGAATGGATGCGGACGCGCAGCTCCGCAGGCAGGTAGCCGTCGTCCGGCGAAGTGCGGACGAGACGGCGCGCCTCCGCCCGGTTGCCCTCGGCGACCGCCGCCTCGATCAGACGGAGGCGCACCGACCAATCCTCGGGGGCGCGCTCCAATTCGGCGTAGAGTTCCTCCGCATCGGCTCTCATATCGCCGAAAGATTGCCCGAAGGACGCCCGTATGTCCACGGGGTCTTTGCCAAAAAGACCATCGTTTGTTTGAACAAATCCATTTCTAGGGAAACTTTGCGGTGATTGACACTCGACCCATGCGTGCCATACGATCTTTCCTCCTGGTTTCCGGCGCCGCCCTCGTCCTCGGCGCGACTGCCGAAGCCCAAGACATCAGCGGCGCCATCCGCGCCCAGGCCTCGAAATCCGGCAAGGGGATCTCGAACTGGTACGCGGCGCGGAACCATCAGCCGGTCTGGAGCGGCGAGTATCTCGGCGGCCTCGCCCAGTTCCTCCAGTCCCTCGACGCCCACGGACTCTCCCCGCAGCTTTTCCGCCTCTCCGAATGGGACGCCCAATGGCGCAATCCCAGCCCCGACCCGAACAAGCGGGCGGAGGTCGAAGTCGGCACCACTCAGCTCGCCCTCTATGCGATCCAGTCGCTCGCCTACGGCTTTGTCGATCCCACCTCGGTCCACTCGAAATGGGCCCCGATCTCCCGCCAAGTCAGTTCCTACCAGTTCCTCGACGAGGCGCTCCGCCAAGGCCCCGGTCGTTTCGCCGCCACTCTCCTGCAGCAAGTGCCGCCCCAGGATTCCCGCTATGCCGAAATGGTGAAAACCCTGGAGCGGTATCGGCAAATCAACGCCATGGGAGGCTGGCGGGCCTTGCCTGCGACCGCGCAGCCGGCCGGCCCCGGGACGAAGTATCCCGAGCTCAATCTCCTCACCTCCCGGCTCCAGGCCGAGGGCGACCTGCCCGGCGGCACCGCCAAGAGCCGCAGAGGCACCATCGACAACCGCACCGGCGACGCCATCAAGTCCTTCCAGTTCCGCCACGGGATCCAGCCCGACGGCTTCATCGGCACCGAGACCCTCGAGGAACTGAACACCGACACCTCACGGAGGATCAATCAGATCATCATCAACATCGACCGTCTCCGCTGGATGCCGCGCACCTGGGAGGATCCCGAGCACATCGAAGTGAACATCGCGGAGAACGCCCTGCGCGTCTACGAAGGCAACCGCGAGATCTCGGTGATGCCCGTGGTCGTCGGGAAGAAGGGCAGCACCGAGACTCCCGTGTTCCACGGCAAGGTGCAGGACATCTATTTCCGGCCCACCTGGAACGTCCCGACCTCCATCGCCCGGCGCCTCCTCGTGCCCGCCGCCCTCTCCTCTCCGGACGGCATCGAAGGCTACATGCGCAGCCACAACTACCAGATCATCCCCTCCTACGGTTCCGGCTCCGTCCTGTCCAACACCGCCGACAACCTCAACAAGGTCGCGGCGGGCAGCCTCTACATGCGCCAGGGCAGCGGCCCGAAGAACTCGCTCGGGCTCATCAAGTTCATCTTCCCGAACGACTCCGCCATCTACCTGCACGACACGAACATGCCCGAGCTCTTCGAACGCGCCGACCGGGACTTCAGTTCCGGCTGCGTCCGCGTCGCGCGCCCCGTGGAGCTGGCGAACTTCCTCCTCCGCCACAATCCGGGCTGGAATCCCCAAAACATCCGCGCCACGATGGACGACCCCAACGTGGACAACAAGCGCGAACGGCTCAACAAGGCGCTCTCGGTCTACCTGGTCTATTGGTCCTGCACCATCATGGGCGACCGCCGCGTCCGCTTCGACCGCGACATCTACGGCCACGACGCGACCATGTTCCAGAAATTCGGCCTGCGCTGAGCGCTACCGCCCCCCTCAGATCCACTCCGCCGCCTTCGAGATGGCCCAGGCGCCCGGCACGAGGATGGCCTGGGCGAGGAGGCAGCCGAGAAAGCGGCTCCCCGCCATGCCGATGACGACGGCCCGGAAGTAGCGCTGCCCCACCTCTCCGGCGACGACCTTGTCGGAGAGGTAGGAGAAGTGGGGGTCCACCAGGGCGAACATCAGGATCGTTCCGGCGAAGTTCACCAAGGCCGAGAGGTTTCCCGCGGTGAGGCGCAGGTCGGGCACGAGATAGCCCGCGTAGAGCGAGGAGAAGACCCCGCAGGTGATCAGCGAGACGCCCCCGATGTTGAGCAGGAAGACGAACCAGGGGAGGCGCCGGGTGCCGCCGAACAAGGCGACGTTTCGCGGCGCGGGCAGCGCGACCTCGCGGGCCGCGAGCCACCAGTTCCGGGGATGGGCCGCCGTGAGCAGGAGGGCCGCCATCGAAGGCCGCCGGTCGAAGCGCTCCACCGCCCGGGTCACGAGCCGCTGGAACGTGGGGATCAGCAGTCCGCCGAGGACGGTGCCGGCGGCGGCGGCGAGGAGCAGGATGCGGAAATCCCCCGGATGCGGCGCCGCCGCCGAGACGATGGCCTCCTCGGTCCGCTTCGACAGGAGCGGGGCGAGGATCGCGTTCGAGCTGCGCGAGAAGAGCACCAGCAGGTTGAAGAGGGAGAGCGCGAAGGCGATCCGGCCCGTCCGCACGCCGGCGATGCGGACGGCGTAGGAGAGCGTCGAGACCGCGTTGATCGCGACGACGAGGGCGCAAAGGAAGAGCAGCTCGGTATCCATGCGCGGCAACGGTGCGCCCTCCGGGCCGATGCGCCAGCCTCTTTTTCCGAGCAAGGTAATTTTTCTTAATTTACACTTGATCAGTGTAGATTTAAATGTATCCGTTTCGCCGTTTCCATTCCGGCCGCCACGAGGCGGAGGTTCCATCCATCCTTCCCGGCGCTCCGATCGACCGGCCCCCCGGAGTTCGCGCCACCGAACCAACGATCCCATCGACATCCGCCCGATCCGGGCGACCACCCCCGACGATTATGAGCATCAAAACCATCGCCCTCCTCGGCCTCGCCCTCGCCCTTGCTGCGCCCCTCGCCAAAGCCCAGGAGCTTCTCAACGTCTCCTACGACCCGACGCGGGAGTTCTACGCCGAGTTCAACGCCGCCTTCGCGAAGCACTGGAAGGAGACGAAAGGCAAGGACATCAAGATCAACGCCTCCCACGGGGGGTCCAGCAAGCAGGCGCGCGCCGTCATCGACGGCCTCGACGCCGACGTCGTCACCCTGGCCCTCGCCGCCGACGTCGACGCCATCGCCGCGGCCGGCCTCCTGCCGCCGGACTGGCAGAAGCGCCTCGACAAGAACAGCGCCCCCTACCAGTCGACCCTCGCCTTCCTCGTCCGCAAGGGCAATCCGAAGGGGATCAGGAACTGGGACGACCTCGTCCGCGAGGGGGTGCAGGTGATCACCCCGAACCCGAAGACCTCCGGCGTGGCCCGCTGGAACTTCCTCGCGGCCTGGGGCTGGGCGCTCCAGACCTACGGCGGCGACGAGGCCAAGACGACGAAGTACATCGCGGACCTCTTCAAGAACGTCCCCGTGCTGGACTCCGGAGCCCGCGGCGCCTCGACCACCTTCATCGAGCGCGGCATCGGCGACGTCCTCATCAACTGGGAGAACGAGCTCCTCCTCGCCACCAAGGAAGGCGGCGACAAGTTCGAGATCGTCGTGCCCAGCCTGAGCATCCTCGCCGAGCCCACCGTCGCGCTGGTGGACAAGAACGTCGACAAGAAGGGGACGCGCCAGGTCGCCGAAGCCTACCTCGAATATCTCTACTCCGAGGAAGGCCAGGACCTCGCGGGCAAGCACTTCTTCCGCCCCAGCCATCCGGCCATCCTCGCGAAGTACGCCTCCCAATACCCCGACCTTAAGCTCTTCACCATCGACGAGGTCTTCGGCGGCTGGGCTGCGGCCACGGCGAAGTTCTTCGCCGACGGCGGCGTCTTCGACCAGATCTACCTGAAGTGATCCCTTCCGTCCGATCCGCTTTCGTCTGGCATCCCCGGCTTGGACCCTCCGCCGCCTTCAGCGGGCGGCGGAGGGCTCCCAACGACACCGCCCCCCTTCTCCCCCCGCCTTCGCCCCTCCCGAATCCTCATCCATGACTTCCTCCGCGCCCACGGGGAATACCGGCGACCGCCCGATTTCTCCCGAACGCCCGCCCCGCCGCCAACGCCGAGCCGACCGGCGCGTCATCCCCGGATTCGGGCTGACGATGGGATTCACCCTCTCCTATCTCGGGCTCCTCGTCCTCATTCCCCTCTCGGCGGTATTCATCCGCTCCTC
>CAYMMC010000302.1:0-4529 GCA_964391125.1 uncultured Akkermansia sp. | reverse complement strand
GTGCTGAAACACGGCGAGTGAACCCGGGAGCCTTCAGAGGAGCCCCCTGCCGCGCAGCCAGCGCTGCGCGGGGACGTGACCGCGGGCGGAGGCGAGCCGCATCCAGCGCAGGGCCTCGGGGAAGTGCGCGGGCAGGCCGAAGCCACCCGCGAGGCAGAGGGCGTAGTCGTGCATGGCGCGTTCGTCGCCGAGCTCGGCGGCCCGCCGGAATTGGGCGGCGGCGTGCGTCGGATCCGCCGGACATCCAAGGCCGCCGGCCTGGAGCACGCCCAAGCGGTGGACCGCCGAGGCCCGCCCTTGCGCGGCGGCGCGCCCCATGGTCTCGAAGGCGGCGACGGGGTCGCCTTCCGCGATGAGATGCTGGGCGAGGAGCTCCCGGGAGGCGGGATGCCCCGAGGCGGCCGCTTGCCTCAGCAGCTCGACGGCCTCGGGATCGGACGGGCTCCCCCTGCGCACGTCCCAGACCAGGGCGGCGAGGCGATGGCACGAATCGGAATCGCCCCTGCGGGCGGCTTCGCGGAACCAAGCCTCGGCGGGTCTGCCGTTCGCCTCCCCGAAGGCGAGGGCGAGCACGCCCATGACGCGGGCGGCGACCGGATCGCCCTCCGACGAGAGACGGCCCAGCCAGGATTCGAAGTCGCCCCGCGCCACCGCATGGTCGAGATCCTCCAGCTTCGGCAGCAAGCGCAACGACCGGACGCTGCCCTCCGCCAGCAGGTAGTCGCCGAGGGCTTTCGCGGGTTCGCCCGGCGCCGGCGAGGCGCTTTCTGGCGCGGGCAGGACGAAGGCGGGCCCGTCCGCCGGGCGAAACGGTCCCAAGTCTTCGCTCCAACCGGACAGAGCGTGCCCGGTCATCGCCGCCAACACCGCCGCCGCCACGCCGATCCAGAGCCATGGGAACGGCGAATCTCCCCGACGCGAGCCCTCGCCCCCGAAGGCGAGGCGCTCCGCCACTGCCCTGCCGCCGTGCGGCGTCGGCGGCCGCCCCTTGGCTTCGTCCTCGGGCGTCTCGCCCGCCGTTTCCCGGACTGCGGCCTCGCGGGCGGACGCCTCCGCCCTTGGCGCTGCGATTCCGGCCGCCTCCACGGCAACGGCCGCTCCGCTCGCTTCCCCGGCGGCAGGCCCGTCGCCTTCCTCGGCCCCGCTCGCTTCCGCTCCCGCAAGGACTGCGGTTTCCGCCAGGGGCCACCGGGCGAAGTCGCGGAACAGGTTGCCGACCACCGTCTCCGGAACCTCCAGAAGGGTGCGCCGACAGGCCTCGAAGCGGGCAAGCACAGCGGCAGGCAGGCGATCCTGCTGGATCGCTTGTTCCCAGCGGAACCTCCTTCCGCTCAGCATCTGCCAGAGCAAGGGCAGCGCCAGCACCCAACGCCGCAGCGCCTCGGACGCCTCCCCCGCGAGGAGCCCGCGCAGTTTCGCCGGCAGACCGATCCCGTCCACGAGGGAGCTGGACGTCTGGTGAAGGCGCAGCTTCAGGGGCGCGCCGGACCAAGCTCCCCGCCCCTGCCTCCCGAACCATTCGGCCGACTCGGAGAGCGAGCGTGAACCGGTGAGCAGGAGGACGTTCTCCGGAGGAAGCCACCAGACGGGACAGGCCCCGGCGCGCCCCTCCAGCGCGGCGAGCGCCGAGTCGATCCGCTCGCCAAGGAGGGCCGTCGTCTCCAGATCGAGTGGACCGAGGCGCTCCAGCAAGGCCGCGAGGTCGACGCCTTCGACCCGCGCCTCGCCGACGAGCGTGATGGCGGGGAGATCCTCGATCCAAGTGACCGGCAGTTGGGAAACGCCGCTTCTCCCCGGGCGCCTCGTCGCGTCGTGGTGCTGCTCCAGCCACCCCCCGCGCGGGAGCGACGCCGGTCCCGGCAGCGGATGCAGATGCGTGGCCCGGCCCCGCACCGTCGCGGAGATGGCGTAGGGGTCGTCGTCCGGCGCCGGCCATTCGGGCAGGCGATGCTCCGGCGAGCCCGCCGACTCCAGCTCGCGCCGCAGCCACTCGCGCCACGGCATTCTCGGCAGAGGAACGCTCTCCTCCCCCGTGCCGCCCCCCAGCGCCATGGCCTCGCGGAGCGCCGTCGGACCTCCCCCCTCGCCGGAAAGCAGCCCCAGCACCGCGTCGCCGATCGCGGACGGCAGGGAGCCGAGCCCCGCCTCCCCTCCGACGAGGTCGAGGAAGAGCCCGGCCAAGCTCCGCTCCAGCCCGCCTTCCTCCCCGGGGGCGGCGCAGCGCTGTCCTCCGCAGAACCCGGAGAGCACCAAGTCCACCCGCCCCCGGCGGCCGCGCACCGCCTCGAATCCCGCCGTCGAAAGCGACCGGGCCAAACGCGGAGGCGGGGCGGCCTCGTCGAAGCAGCCGATCAGCCCGAGAATCCAACGCGACGCGACCGGAAGGGAAACGCCCCCGACGCGCGCCAAGTAGGCGGGGAGCGGCTCTCCGTCGCGCATCGCGTCGACGTAGAAGAGCTCCTCGCCCCTCCGCCCCCAGGCGAGAACGGAGTTCACCAAGCCCGCACCGCATTCGGACCGGTAGCGCATCTCCTCTTCGAACGCCTCGGGCGCGCCCTCGCGCCGGGCCGCCTCCGCGAGGCGGTGCAGCCGCGCCAGGCCCCATCTCTCGCCGTCGAGCACGAGGCGCGTCGTGGCGTCGGGCCCGCCGGCAGGCAGCTCCACCGGCTCGCCCGAGGCGGCGCGGACGAAGCGATAGGGGGCGAACTCGGCGTCGGAGGCGTGATCCATCGTTGCGGGCCGCTCCATCCGCCGAATAAGCGGTTGAGCGGGCCGCCAGGAGGGTAGATGTTCCCGACCGCAAAGTCATTCCCAAACCGCGCCGTCTCCATGCCGGATCCCCGAAAACACAGCCTCCACCGCAAAACCGCCGAAACCGAAATCCGGCTCGAGCTCCACGTCGACGGCACCGGCGTCTCCTCCGTCTCGACCGGGGCGCCCTTCTTCGACCACATGCTGACGCTCTTCGCGAAGCACGGCCGCTTCGACCTCGTCGTGGAGGCGAAGGGAGACATCGAGATAGACTACCACCACACCGTGGAGGACACCGGCATCGTGCTCGGGCAAGCCTTGCAGACCGCCCTCGGGGAGAAGCGCGGCCTCTGCCGCTACGGCTCGGGGCATTTCCCGATGGACGAGACCCTCGTCCGCGTCGCCCTCGATCTGGGCGGACGGCCCTTTCTCGACTACCGAGCCCCCGAAGGCATGCCGCACATCGGCGACAAGTTCAATTTCACCCTCGTCGAGGAATTCCTGCGCGCCTTCGCCTTCAACGCGCTGATGAACCTCCACGTCGAGATCCTCCACGGACGCGATCCGCACCACATGGCGGAGGCGATTTTCAAAGGCCTCGCCCGCTGCCTCGACGACGCGACCCGCATCGACGAGCGCATCGCCGGCATCGTCCCCAGCACCAAGGACGTGCTCTGATCCCGCCGGGCCGAACCTCCCCCGCGAAACCGCATGTCCACCCGCGTCGGCGTCATCGACTACGGAGGCGGCAACCTCCGCAACGTCCTCAACGTGCTGAACTTCCTCGGCCACGAGGGCGTCCTCGTCTCCTCGCCGCGGGATCTCGCCGCCGTCGGGCGGCTCGTCTTCCCCGGCGTCGGCTCCTTCGGCGACTGCGCCGCGGAGCTGGACCGCCGCGCCCTGCGCGGACCCCTCGCCGAATGGATCGCGGCGGACCGCCCCTACTTCGGCATCTGCCTCGGCTACCAGATGCTCTTCGAACGCTCCTCGGAAAGCCCCGGCGTCAAAGGTCTGGGCGCCTTCGCCGGCGAAGTCGTGAAATTCCCCGGAGACCGCGGGCTGAAGGTGCCGCACATGGGCTGGAACGAGGTCGTTCCGACGGACCGCAGCCTCTTCGCCTGGGCGGGCCTGCCCCACCCGCTCCACCTCTACTTCGTCCACTCCTACTACCCGGTCCCCGCCGACCCCCTCGTCGTCGCCTCCACGACCGACTACGGAGGCCCCTTCGCCTCGAGCGTCGCGAGGGGGCGCGTCTTCGCCGGCCAGTTCCACCCCGAACGCAGCCAGGAGGCGGGCCTGCGCCTGATGGGGAACTTCCTCGGCCAGGCGTGAGCCACGGTCGCCCCCCGCCCCGCCGGATCGGCGGGATGCCGGCTCACAGTTCCGGCGCCTTCCATTTCGGAATGCCGCCCGCCGCCTCCTGCTCGCGGTACCATTCGTGGTAGGGCCGCGTCGGGGACATGGAGGCGTCCTCGTTCACCATCAGCGGCCGGGCCTCCTCCCAATACCGGTCGTAGGCGGCCTTCATCGACGCCGCGACCTCGGGACGCTCGGCGATCAGGTTCGCCGTCTGCCCCGGATCGGCCTCCATGTCGTAGAGGGCCGGACCGGCCCCGGGCGCCTCCTCCCTTGCTCCGTCGGGACGGCGCAGCGCTCCGACGTAGCGCCAGCGCTGGTTGCGCACCGAGAAGTTCACCTCCTTGAATTCGTCGGGATCCGCCCCGGTGGGCCAGCGCCCGACATGGGCGAAGAGATGGCGGTCCGGCCAGTCCGCCTGC
>CAYMMC010000301.1:0-4568 GCA_964391125.1 uncultured Akkermansia sp. | reverse complement strand
AATCAAACCTGCAGAAACACCAAATATCGCAAGCGTCCAAGGATGGAACCATTTCTGATACCATGGGGAGTCCATCCATATCAGATAGTTTTCCGGCCCGAAGACGGCCCACAAGATCGCTGACAGGCCAAGCAAAAAGACCGACATCAAGACGATCACCGTATTTCGCCTGCATTTCATTTGAATCATGGAGCCGCCGACCATTCCCAGCAATGCGATGGAAATAGATATCGACATCATATGATATGAATTGTGGTCGGAGGGGCAGCGAATTCAATCCAAAATCCGGAAATCCGCGCTGGCCAGCAGCGCCTGGCAGAAATCCATGAGCCGCCTCTCCGCCTCCTCCGCGGGGTCCGCGCCCTCGGGGGCGGGGGCGGCGAGGAACTCCGAGGCGAGGCGGCGCTCCGCCTCGTCGGGCGGGCGTTGGAAGCAGCGCCGGTAGGCGAGCGCGATGCGTTCGTCCCGGTCCGCCGTCTCCCGCGAGATCCGTCCCGCCAAGGCCGCCGCCCGCTCCTGGACGAAGTCGCTGTTCATCAGGTAGAGCGACTGGGACGGGACGTTGGTGCTGTCGCGGCGGCCGATCACGAGGCTCGGTTCGGCGAAGTCGAAGAGGGCCAGCACGTCGGGCAACTGGTCGCGCATCACCGGCAGGTAGACGGAGCGATGGAGCGAACCGTCGAGATCCCGGGGGATCTTCTTGTTGAAGCCGATCATGCCGGCGGACTGGATGTCGAGCTCGGCGACGAGGGAGCCCGAGCGCGGCGAGAGGTCGAGCTCGCCCGAGACGGCCAGCATGGCGTCGCGGATGGCCTCGGCGTCGAGGCGGCGCTTCGGCATCCGCCAGAGGAGGCGGTTGTCGGGATCCTTCTCGAAGGCCTCCCCGCGCCAGGCCGAGGCCTGGCGGTAGGCGCGGGAGAGCACGATCTCGCGCACCAGCGCCTTCACCGACCAGCCGCTCTCGCGGAAGCGCAGGGCGAGGTGGTCGAGCAGCTCGGGATGGCTGGGCGCCGCGCCGGTGCGCCCGAAGTCGTCCACCGTCTCGACGAGGCCCGCCCCGAAGAGATGGGTCCAGACGCGGTTGGCCATGACCCGCGCGGCGAGGGGATTCTCGGGATCGGCGATCCACCGGGCGAGCTGGAGCCGGCCGCTCGCCCCCTGCGGCACCGTCCCCTCCGAGGCCAGTCCGAAGATCGCGGGCACCGCCCTCGGCACCGGCTCGCCCGGATGCGCGATCTCGCCGCGCTCGTAGCGGGGGGAATCGACCGGCGTCTCGGCATCGAGCACGCCCATGCAGAGCGGCAGGGCGTTCCCTTCCTCGTCGACGGTTTCGAGCTTGCCGACGATGGGGCCGCGGGACCAGTAGATGCGAAGCGCCTCGCGAATCAACTCGTTGAAGTCCAACTGCGCGTCCCGCCCCTCGGCCCGGGCTTTCTCCGCCCGCTCCTTCCCCGCCTTCTCGTCGGCGTCGAGCTGGGCGAGCTGCCCTTTCAGCTTCTCGACCTCCTCCTTCGTGATGGAGCGGTTCGGAATCAGTTGGCCCGGCAGGTCGGGCAGGCGGATGAGGCGGCCGCCCCGGTTGTTCTCCGAATCGATCCAGGTGCCGTAGCGGGTGTCGGTGCTCTTGAAGATGCCGGCGAGGGCATAGTAGTCGTCCATCGTCACCGGATCCGACTTGTGGTCGTGGCAGCGGGCGCAGGCGAGGGAGACGCCGAGCATTCCTCGGGAGAAGGCGTCGATCTGCTCGTCGACGACGTCGGCGGCGAACTGGCGGGCGTTCTGTTCGGAGAGGCCCTTCGGCCCCATCGCGAGGTAGCCGGTGGCGACGAGGAGCCGGGCGCGCTCGGCCTCGTCGGCGGCGGGCAGCAGGTCTCCGGCGAGCTGCTCGACGAGGAAGCGGTCGAAGGGCAGGTCGCGGTTGAAGGCGTCGATCACGTAGTCCCGGTAGCGCCAGGCGTGCGGATAGATCAGGTTCGCCTCCTTGCCGTTCGACTCGGAATAGCGGGCCACGTCGAGCCAATGCCGCCCCCAGCGCTCGCCGAAGCCGGGCGAGGAGAGCAGGGCGTCCACGGTCTCCTCGATCCGATCGGGGGTGAAGGCCGCCGCCTGCTCCGGCGTCGGCGGGAGACCGACGAGATCGAGGCTGAGGCGGCGCAGGAAGGCGACGGGATCGGCGTCGGGCGACGGGGAGAGGCCGTTCTCCTCCAGCTTCGCGAGGACGAAGCGGTCGATGTCGGAAACGGCCCAGTCGCCGCGCCCGACTTCCGGGACGGCGGGGGGAGCGGGAGGCTGGAAGCTCCAGTGCCGGCGGCGGCTCTCGAAGCTCTCTCCGGCCCCGCCCTCGCCGGAGGTCTCGCGCGGATCGGGCGCGCCGGCGGCGATCCATTGTTCGAAGTCCGCCAGGACCCGGTCCGAAAGGCGGGGTTTGCGCGGGGGCATCGTCAGGTCGGGATCGCTGTGCCGCATCGCGGCGAGAAGGAGGCTTTCGTCCGGCTTCCCCGGCACCAGGGCGGGACCGGAATCGCCTCCGCGGAGCAGCGCCTCGCGGTCGTCGAGGCGCAAGCCGCCCTTGGCCTTGTCCGCCTCGAGGGAATGGCATTCCTGGCAATGCTCGACGAGGACGGGACGGATGCGCGACTCGAAGAGGACGAGGTCGCCGGCGTCGCCAGCCGTGGCGTCAGGAATTCCCGAGGCGGCGAGGACGACGAGGAGGGCGAGGGCGGAGGCAGGGCCTACGCCGCACGGACTTCCAGCCCATGATCCGTGATTCGACGACCGAGAGGGCATCGGTTCCCGTCCGGTCCTCGACGTCTTCCCAAGATGCATGGGCTGGAAGCCCATGCGGCAACGAGATGCGGTCTTCATGGCGGCGTGTCTCTGAATTCCAGCCAGGCGGCGGCGATGTCGGCGGGCCAGTCCGCGCTGAGGTCGGTGGATTCGCCGTCCCGCCAGAGCCTCCAGCCTACCCGCCCGCTGAGGGGATCGAGGGCGGCGTAGGTGAATGCCTCCGCGTCTCGCCACGAGGGCAGCAGGCGCGTTCTCCAACCGGGATGCGGCGGCGAAACGAGTTCGCTCTGCCCGCTCTCCAAGTCGAGCACGGCGACGGCGTCGGTCGCGCTTTCGACCACGACGAGGCGGCGCCCGTCCGGCGAGGCGGCGAAATAGCCGAGATCCATCGGCAGTGCGCCCTCCGCCGTGGGAACCGCCACGGGCGGTCCGCCCTCGGGGGGGATCCGGTAGAGCCGCGGCCTCTCCCCCGGTTGACCGGCGGCGGCAGGCAGGGAACCGGGCTGCCCCGCGAAGAGGACGGCGCCGTCGGGCAGCACGGCGAGACGGGGCGCGAAGGGGACGAGGGCGTAGGCCAGCTCCTCGGGCTCGTCCTCGCCGACGGGGCGGCCCGCCTGGTCGAGGACGCGACGGCGCTCGATCTTCATCAGGTTGCCTCCCCCATCGGGGGAAAGCGGGGCCATCAGCACCAGCGCCCCGCCGTCCGGCGTCCAGCCGAAGGCGCGGGTGACGCCGCGGGCCACGGGGATTGCCGGAGCGCCGTCGAGAGGAAGGATTTCCAAGTCGAAGCGATCCGCCGCCCCCGTGTTCACTACGCGGGCGACGAAGGGATGGCGCGGCGAGACGCGGAGGGAATCGCCCCCCTTCAGGTCGCTGGCGATCACCTGGCCCCCACCGCCCTCCCCGGGGCGCACGAGGGCGGTCTCGTGGACCACGTAGCCGACCACGCGCTCCTTCGCCCCGGAGTCGAGGGAGGCAAGGGCGCGGGGCGCCTCGGCGAGGGCGGCGCGGACGGAGTCGGCATCGTCCCGGAGGGCGAGCTGGAGGACGTTGCTCGAGAGCAGGCCCTCTCCGGGCAGCAGCTTGCCGAGCAGCAGGTCGGCGCGGTCGGCGTCCCCATGGATGGCGACCGCCGCCCTCAGCAGATCCGGCACGCGGGCGGCGAGACCTTCGACCCGCGACGCCTCGGCCGGGGACAGCCGGGCGGCGACCGACTCCCAATCCGGAGCGAGGCGCACCCGATGCACGACCAGGCCCGATCCGTCGGGGAGCCAGTCGAAGCGGTCCACGAGCCAGCGCCCCGCTTCCGTCTCCCGGTCGGGAAGCGGCTCGGCCAAACGGCCCGAGGCGTCGGCGAAGTGGAGGCGGGAGTCGAAGAGAAAGGCGGCGCGGCTTCCGTCCGGCGACCACTGGACGCGCTCCTCCGGCTCGCAGCCGCAAAGGACGGCGAGGAGGACGGGGGCCAGGATCTGGACGACTGGTTTCACGGGATGGGGAGCGGATCGGGATTTGGCGATCACGAATTGGGATCGGGAGCGGCGAGCAGGGCGAGGCGTCCGTCCGGCTCGACGCGGTAGCGCGCCCAGGGCGAGGAAGGCGACGGAGCCGCGCCGCGATCCACCTTGGCGCCGATCTCCCCGAATGCCTCCGGGCCACCCCCTCTCCCCGCGAAGAAGCCCGCGCCCACGGCCAGGCCGAGCAGGGCGACGGCGGCGGCGAAGCGCAGGAGGGGGCGGACGGCAGCCGTCTTCGCCGGAAAGGAGAGGACGGCGCCCCCGTCG
>CAYMMC010000300.1:0-4570 GCA_964391125.1 uncultured Akkermansia sp. | reverse complement strand
CGATCTCGCATAGGATAGGGGCGCCGCGCTCCAGGGCGTGGTCGAGGGCCTCGAAGAGGTCGGTCTCGCCGGCGATCTTGTTGGCGCAGCAATAGCGGCCGTAGGGGTGGAGCACGAGCGCGTCGGCGGGCTGGATGTGGCCGGCGCGCTTGGAGCGCTCGTCGATGAAGCTGAGCTCGCTCAGCTTCTCCCCGCGTCCATGGATCCAGAAGTCGAGCCGGGAGGGGGCGCCGGTGTAGCTGTCGGGGACGACCATGCCGTAGGGCTGGACGGAGCCGTCGATCTTGGACCGGTAGGCGCGGACCACGAATCCCTTCTGCCGGGTCCACGGCGCGTCGCCCTCTCGGAGAGCCGCGGCGCGGCGCATCCCCTCGGCGAGCTGCTCCTGCGCCGCCTTGATCTCTCCGGGCTTGAAGAACTCGTTGTAGCGGAGCGCCCAGTCGACGGCCTTGTGATGAATCTCGACGTCGGGCAGGAGCTCCTCGAGCCGGGGATTCCCGGCTTGCGCCGCCCTGGCCTCGTCGATCTTCTTCCTCAGGGCGTCCAGCCCTTTTCGGAGCGCCTCCCCCTCCTCCGGCGGGACCTCGATGCCGGGGGGCGGGACGGGGCGGACGTCGGCGGGCAGGTTGTCCTTGGGTCCGTCGGCGAAGGCGCCGGTGGCGAACAGAGCGAGAACGGGGAGAACGCTGCGGGATCTCATGGAGTTCGGACAAGTCGGTTTGGAAGCGACGGTCCGCAATCCGGACCGCTCCGTCAATGGATTTCGGCGGCCCGGCGCGAGGAGGGTCCAGCCGGAACCGGCCCCTCCCCCGCGGCGCCGACGACGGACGGCGCCATCGTCCTTCCCTCCATTTTCATCGAGAACGCCGGATCCTCGGGATCACGGCGCGGACGAGATGCTCAGCCCGCATTCGCGGCGGCGAGGGCGTCCTGGGCCTGGCTCGTCGGATTGGCCTTCAGGTCGCGCCAGATCACCTTGCCGTCCTTGATCAGGAAGCTTTGGCGCGAGGCGAAGCCCCGGGCGTTCGCGGGCACGCCGAAGGCGGAGATGACCTCCCCCTTCTTGTCGGCCAGCAGGGTGAAGGGCAGCTTGTATTTCTCGGCGAAGGCGAGCTGGTCCTCCGGCGTGTCGGCGGAGACGCCGAAGACCTTGATGCCGGCCTGGCTCACCTCCTCGAAGGCATCGCGGAGGTTGCAGGCCTGCTTGGTGCAGCCGGGGGTGTCGGCCTTGGGATAGAAGTAGACGAGGCTGGTCCCGCTGGCGAGCTCCTTGCCGAGATCGACGGGAGCGCCCTTCTGGTCCACGCTTTGGACCTTGGGGGCGTCGGCGCCGACCTCGAGGGGTTCGGCGAAGAGGGGGGAGGCGAGCAGCGAGACCGCAGCGGCGAGGGAAGAGAGGGCGATGGCTTTCATATTCTCCAACTGAATCGGGAAACGCCCCCGAAGTAAAGACCGAAAGAAGGCCGCAAGGCGGCGCGATGCTGCCGTCTTCTTCGTTCCTCTCTCACAACTCCGTTGACTTTCTCCCGGAAGAATCTACTTTTCCCGCCCTCCATGCCGCTGCCCGGGATCGGGGATCGTCCGATCCCCTCCCCCGTCCGGACGGGCTGCGGATCGCGAAAACGCCTGCGGCGAGGATTTCCCCGGCACCCAATCGACCTATCGGAACAGATGAAACGGACCTATCAACCTTCGAAGCGCACCCGCAAGAGCCAGCACGGGTTCCGTGCCCGCATGGCCACGAAAGCCGGGCGCGACATCATCCGCCGCCGCCGCCGCAAAGGCCGCAAGCGCCTCATCCCCAAGGGAGCGGAAATCCACTTCAAGCGTCACACGGTCCAGCACGGCCAGTGACCGCCGAGCGGACCCCGCCCTGCGGGGCGGCGTCCCCGATCCCGGGAGCATGAAACTCCCCCGCTCCAGGAGGATCGTCCGCCGGGCCGACTTCCAGCGGGTGAGGACGTCGGGAAAGTCGATCCAGGGACGCTTTCTCACGCTCGGCTTCCTGCCGGACCCCTCTCTCGAGGAGCCCTTCCGTCTCGGCATCGTCACGACGAAGCGCCTCGGCAAGGCCGTCGTCCGCAACCGGGTCCGCCGCCTCCTCCGGGGCGTCATCCATCGGACCGGAGAACGGATCGCCCGTCCGCATTGGCTCGTGCTGGTGGCCCGCGCCGCCTCCGCCGAGGCGAGCTCCGCGCAGTTGGAGAAGGAATGGATCTGGATGATGCATCGGGCCGCCCTCGTCGAACCGCAGCCGAAAGCGGAATGAAGCGCCTCCTCGTCCTCTGCGTCCGCGTCTACCAAGTGGCGATCTCCCCGCCGCTCCATTTCCTCTGCGGCCCCCTCGCGGGCTGCCGCTACTTTCCGAGCTGTTCGCAATACTACATCGACGCCGTCACCGTGAACGGCGCCGTCCGCGGCTCCTGGCAGGGGATCAAGCGCATCCTGCGCTGCAATCCCTGGGGCGGACAGGGCTACGATCCCCCGCCCGGCTGGGAAGAATATGTGGCGAAACACCCCGAGGCGGCTTATAGAGGCCGCCGTCCGTGCGACATCGCCTGCCAGGCCCCCGCCGCCTCCCCATCCCACAACGAATAGAAAGACCATTGCCGTGAAAAACATGGATCGCACCTCCTGGATCGGGGTCCTCGTCTGCCTCGCCCTCCTCTTCGTCTGGGGATGGTGGAACACGAAGGAGGCGGCCAAGATCGCCGCGCAACGCGCCGCCGACGCGGCGAAGACGCCTCTGCCCGTCGAGACGGCGCCCGCGACGGCAGGTCCCGGACAACCGGTCGCCACAGCAGCCGCGGCAGCCGGAGCCGCCGCTCCGGCGGAAGGCGCCCCGACCGCTCCGGGGGTCGAGATGGCGATCCTGGAGAACGACTTCGTCCGCCTCCACCTCACCAACGCGGGCGCCGGGATCGCCCGGGCGGAGCTGAAGCGGCACCCCCTCCTGCTCGGCGGCGCCGATCCGGTCTCCATCAACGCGAACTCCGCCCATCCCGTCGCCGCGCTTTCCCCCGGGCCGAAGCAATACGATCTCTCCGTCTGGTCGGTCGCGTCGAAGAGCGCCGAGGAGGTCGTCTACGAAACGACGGCGGCGGACGGCCTGAAGTGGCTCAAGAGCATCCGCCTCCCCGACGAGGCCGCCGACCCCCACGAAGTCTCCGTCAAGCTCGAGGCGACCAACGCCGGACAGAATCCCGTCGACCTCGGCGGACGCTACCTCTACGGCGGCAGCGCGTCCCCCCTCCACCTCAACGAATGGTCCATGCAGATCGGCAGCTACTGGATGGACAAGGACGGCGACTTCGAATACAAGACCGTCGACCACTTCGGCGGCCGCAAGATCCTCGGCCTTTTCGGCAGCAGCGAGAAGCCCCACGACCTCTTCGCCCTCGGCGATCTCCACTGGGCCGGGGTCAACGACCAGTTCTTCACCACCATCGTGCGGCCTGCGGCGGCCTATCCCGGAGAGGTCTGGATCGGTCGTTTTCCCGTCGTCGTCGAAGGCAAGGAGGCCGAGTCGAAGAAGAAGCGCATGTTCGCCTCCGAGATCGCCCTGAGCCTGCCCAAGGAGACCCTCGCCCCCGGCGCGGCGGCGACGATGGAATACGGCGTCTACCTCGGGCCGAAGGAGCTGGCCCGGCTCAAGGCCCTCGGCGACCGGCGCGAGCGCGTCATGCACTACGACGAGATCCCGATCTTCGGCTGGTTGTTCGGCTGGGCCATCAAGCCCATCGCCTCGGCCTTCATGACGGGGCTCGTCCTCCTCAAAGGCTGGGTGGGCGGCTACGGCCTCGCCATCATCCTCCTCACCGTCCTCATCCGGCTCCTCATCTGGCCGGTCTACGCGAAGTCGGCGCGCACCATGAAGCGCATGTCCAAGCTGACCCCGATGATGAAGGAGATCCGGGAGAAACACGCGGACAATCCCGAGAAGATGAACCGCGAGACGATGCAGCTCTACCAGACCTACGGGATCAATCCCCTGGGCGGCTGCCTGCCCATGTTCATCCAGCTCCCCGTCTTCCTCGCCTTCTACCGCATGCTCTGGAGCGCGGTGGAGCTGCGGCACGAGTCCTTCCTCTGGGTGAAGGACCTCGCCATGCCGGACACGCTCTTCACCATCCCCGGCATCGGGATCGACATCAACCCCCTGCCCATCCTGATGGGCGCGACCAGCTTCATCCAGATCGCGATCACCCCGAAGACGGGGGACAAGACCCAGCAGATGGTCTTCATGCTGATGCCCTTCATCTTCCTCGTCATCTGCTACAACTTCGCCGCCGCCCTGTCGCTCTACTGGACGACCTCCAACGTCTTCTCCATCCTGCAGACCTGGGTGATGAACAAGCTGCCCGAACCCGAGCTGGTGAAGCGCAAGGGTCCCGCCAAGCAGGGCTTCATGCAGCGCATGGCCGCCCAGGCCGAAGCCGCCCAGAAGGCGAAGGCCGCCGGCGGATCGCTCCCCTCCGGTCCCGGCAGCCGCACCAAGATGCCCGGCGAAAAGGGAGACCGCCACACCAAGGGCAAGAAGAAGCGTCGCTGAGCCGCGTTTTTTTGTTTC
>CAYMMC010000299.1:0-4574 GCA_964391125.1 uncultured Akkermansia sp. | reverse complement strand
TCCAAAGCGGAGCGGAGCACCGCGCTCCATATCGCTGCGCGAGCCTGTTAGCGAACGGACCGGCAAGGGTCTTCGGCGTCTTGGCACGGCGGAGGGGGCTCGGCTGCGGCCTTGGACAGCTCCTCGATCCGGGACTTCACCCGCTCGACGAGATGGCGCACCTCCCGGCTGGCGGCGGCGGCTTCGTCCATGTGGTAGGCGTCGGACAGCTCGCGGAAGAGGGCGGCCTCCTCGGCTTCCGACAGGTCGGGGCGGGACAGGTATTCGTAGGTTCTCGGATTCATGGGGCGGCGGTCAGTCGGTGAACTCCTCCCGGTATTCGGGCTGGGCGGCCAGGGTCCTCAGCGCGACCATCGCCTTGTGAACGTAGCGGTCCACCATGGCGCGGGCGATCCCGAGCTCTTCGGCGACGAAGTGGGGCGACTGGTGCTTCAGCTTCACCCGCTCGAAGACCTCGAACTGCCGCAGGGGGATGCGGTTGCGGAGGTCTTCGATGAGGGTGGCGAGGAGGGCGCGGTGGAAGCTCTCGCGCTCGGCCCCGGACTCTTCGGGGAGCGCGTCGACGGACTCCGGGAGGGGGCGGGCGTCGATGGGCCGCTCGCGCCGCAGGCGGTCGACGACGCGGGCGTTCACGAGCACGCGCAGATAGGTGCGCAGCCGGCCCCGGTCGGCGTCGTAGCGGTGCCTTCCCTTGGCGAAGAAGTCGGCCATGGCGTCGGCGATGGCGTCCTCGACGAAGCTCCACGAGGGGCGCTGGCCCCCGGTGTGGTGGAGGTAGCAGGAGCGGGCGACGACCTCGAGGGGCTCGTAGTAGAGCTCCATGAAGCGCTTCCACGAGACTTCGCAGGCGTCGGCGTCCGCCTGCCTGAGCTTGGAGATCAGGTTCGCGGAGGTGGTGGGGAACGGAGCGGCCATGGCGATGCGGATGGGCGGGGCGGGAGGGCGCCCCCCTTCCGCCTCCTCATTCGGGGGAAAGCGAAAAATCTCCCTCGAAAATTTCGGCGGGGGCGTCGCCTTGCTTCGCGAGGTAGTCGGCGTAGTCGGGGAAGCGCTCCGCCAATTCCCGCCGGGCCTGTCCGACGGACCGGCGGAGGTCCGATCCGCCGCCGTCCTGGGAGTCCAACCCGCCCGCGAGGCGGAAGGCCTCCGCGTGGTCCCCGCGCACACCGGCGTATTCGCCACGGACCGCCCGGACGCGGGCGCGCAGCTCCAGAAGCTCGATGCGGGTCTCCGTCGCTCCGCGGCCTCCGTCGGAGGGAAGGGCCGCCATCATCCGGGTGAGGAGCGACTCGGCCTCCTCCTCCCAGGAGAGGGCGACGAGCAGGGCGGCGCGACTCTCGGCCTGGCGGGGGGAGAGGTCGTCGTCCCGGTAGCCGCGCAATTCCTCCGCGACTTCGGCCTGGCGGTGGAGACGGTCGAGAAGGAGGGCGCGGTAGAGCGAAAGGACCGGGGTCTTCACCATGACGGGGGGGATGGGCCGACCCCCGCCCCCGGACTCCGGCATCGTGAGCCGGTCGAGCATGACGAGGGAGTATTCGTAATGCCTCCTCCCGAAGTCGTCGATCATCCGGTCGCGCAGCTTGCTCCGCGCGGCGTTCGCCTGCTCGGAGAGCGAGGCGTCCTCCGCGAGGAGGTCGTCGAGGATGTCGTCGAGACATTCGATCACCCATGGGTCGGCCGGATTCCTGGATTCGTCGAGGAGGGCCTCCTCGAGCCCCTTCTCCCCGAGGTGTTCCGCGTAGCCGGGATATTTTTTCGCCAGGCCGTTCCACATCGTGGCCACGTATCTCCTCTGCATCTCGGGAGCGTCGGGATTCAGGGGCAGGGCGGCGAGACGGTCGGCCTCGACCCCGGCATAGTCTCCGCGCTTCGCCCGGACCTCCGCGCGGAAGGCGAGCGCCAAGGTGTTCGGACCGTAGGCCTCGAGGATGCGGGTCTGGCTCAGTTCGGCCTCCTCCAGGTCGCCGAGGCTCTCCCAGAGATCGATGCGCAGGGTCATGGCCTCGATCCGGGGGCTGACATGGACGGCTTTGCGCAATTCCTCCTTCGCTTCCTCGATGCGGCCGAGGTCCCGCAGGGCCATCGCCCGGTAGATCGAATAGGCCGGCTGGCTCCGCGACTGCGGGTAGGCGGTCCAGAGCGAGTCCACCATCGCCAGGGTCCTCACCGCGTCGCCGGACTGGGCGTAGCTGGCGATCATGCCCGCCTTGATCCGGTAGTCGTCTTCCTGCTCCTCGGTGAGTTCCTGCTCCCCGGAGGTCTCCGCAGGAGGCGGCGTGGGGATCTCCTCCTTCGGCGCGAGGAGCTTGGCCAGCCCTCCAACACCGGCCAGCGCCGCCATCGCCAGCGTTGCGACCCACCCTTTTCTGGCGGAACCGCCGGGCGCCGCGAGGGGTTCCGGAGCGGGCGGGGGCCCGGCGGAGGAACCTCCCTCCACCGCCTCGAGCATCGCGGCGAAGTCCGGGTAGCGCTCCTGGACGCGCTCGGCGACGCCGCGACGCACGACTGCGTGGAGCCGGAGCCATTCGTCCCGCTCGGAGGGGGACAGGGACTCCTGGCCGGGAGGCGGCCAGCGGAAGGCGCTCCGTCCCAAGGTGTCGGGATCGTTGCCGGTCAGCAGGACGTGGAGCGTCGCGGCGGCGCTATACATGTCGGAGAGACCGCCCCCATACCACGAGGGGGCGGAGAAGACCGGCGTCCCCGCGCGGGTGCGGCTGAGGCGGTCGTCGTCGAGCAGGCCCAGGTCCGCGAGGCGGGGGAAGCCGTGGAAGAGGAGGACGTTGGACGGCTTCACGTCGCCGTGGACGAGCCCGGCGTCGAGCAGGGTCTGCAAGGCGAGCAGCACCGGCGAGATCAGGCCGACGATCTCGCCGCTGGAGAACCAGACGCCCTCCCGGCGCTTCGCCTCGATCAGGGCGTGGAGGGTGAGGGGTTCCCACGCGGGGTCCTCGGGTCCGGCCCCGCCCGTTCCGTCGGCGAGGGGCATGACGTAATACAGCGCCCGCTCGTCGAGATTGATGTGCTCGACGGGGACGAGGTGGCGCGAGTCGAGCCCTGCGGCGGCCCGGTAGCGGAGCATCGCGGAATGCTCCCGGGCGACCTTGGCCGGATCGCCGGTCGAGATCAGCTTGATGGCGCGAAAGTCGCCCATCGCGAGGGAGCGGCAGAGCCACACCTCGCCGAAGCCCCCGCGCCCGAGAGGACGCACGAGCTGGTAGCCGTCGAGAACCATGCCGGTCTTGTCGTCCATATCGCCGGGGCATTGTGGGCGCGAGGGGGGCCGGACGCAAGCCGATGAAATGGGGCGTGGAGAGGCGGATTTCCACGTGGGTCGCCTGAGGGCCGATACCCCGAATCGAAGAAAAACGATTTTCACGGGGGAGATTTCCGGCAATTCCGCGAATGGGGGGATCCATGATTGCCCCCGCTCCCGTGACCACATCCTCTCCGCCCGTGCTGCGGCTCCTCCTCTCCCTCGCCATGCTTGTCGCATCGGCGCTGCCGCCGCTTGCGGCGCAGGAGGACCTCCAGCAGACGAACGCCTTCGTCGAATCGCGCTACAAGTTCGACCGCTATCTGAGATCGAAGTCCACCCAGCCGGAGATCGACACCCTGTGCGACCAATACCGCGGCTCCCTGGAGAATCTGCTGGGCGGCCTGCAAGGGCGCTCGCCCTACCTCGCGTCCTGCGTCGCCGCCGAGATCGAGCGCATCGCGTCGGTGCAGGACGGCTATCTCGCCGACCGCTCCGCCTTCGCGAGGGTCCGGCTCGACCACTACTGGATGAACAGCCTCACCCACAAGGAGGCGGTCGCGGACTTCCGCAAGGTGCTGGGCGTGTCCCGCCTCGACGCGGAGCCGACCGAAAGGCCCGATATCCGGGGGGATTTCGGGAAGGACGCCAAACTGCTCGGGCTGCCCTGGCTGGTCCATGTGGACGAGATCAAGAAGCGCTTCCGGCAGCAGATCAAAAGCCAGGTCGGCTCGAAGGTCCCCGTGGGGATGCCCGGCTTTCCGAAGGACAGCTTCTTCCATGTGGCCTTCGACGGCGAGTTCACCGACCTCTCCGGCTTCGGGTTTTCCCGGACCGACGAGCGGAAAGTCGTCTCCGGGACCTCCGCCCTCCATCTCGAAGACGTGGGGGAGTTCAACCGCATGAACGTGGTGGTCGATGCGCTGGACCAGGCGGTGGCCGTCCAGTTCACCTGCGAGCATCCGAAGCGCGCGCCTTCGGTGCTCCGCAGCGACGACCTCGGCATTTTCAATTTCGTCCAATTCCGCAGAAAGGCGATCCGCACCGCAGTGACCTACAAGTCGGAGCGCTTCCCGGAGTTCCACAAGATCACGACGGTGCTCAAGACGCAGGATGGCAGGCTGCTGGAGGTGGGCGTCCTCCATCTGCCGAATCCCACGGTCGAACTGACGAGCTACGCCCTCTCCTTCCCGGTGTGGTGAGGAGGTGCGCCCAAATCGCATGATGGCGCCGCGATCCATACGGATTGACGACCGTTTCCGGCACAAGTAAAGGAAGCTGCGGTGGCCTTGGCAGTGGCATGGGCTTCCAGCCCATGCGC
>CAYMMC010000298.1:0-4574 GCA_964391125.1 uncultured Akkermansia sp. | reverse complement strand
CAACGTCGTCGGCACGATCAACTACGCCAACTCGGAGGTGACCTTCAATAGCCAGGTGGCCAACGCGGGCTCCACCCTGATCCCCAATGTGTACGAGTTCAACTTCGGCCAGAGCTACGCGCAGCTCGGGCACGGCGGGCGTTCCGCCTCCTCCACCAACGGCCACCGCGGCGACATCAAGGTGGCCGCCGGCCTCGGCGGAGCGGAGGGCGACCTTGTCTTCTCCGCAGGCGTCGGCACGGAGAACTACGCCCAACTGGGGCACGGTGGCTCCGCCGCCGTGGGCGACCACGGCGGCGACATCTGGGCGGACGCCCTCGGCGACATCCGCTTCACCGGCGGCCAGTCGGTGACCACCTACGCCCAGCTCGGCCACGGCGGCTACGGGACCACCCTGAGCGCCACGGCCAATGTGGGCAACAGCGGCGACATCTTCGTGAACACCCGGACCGGGCTGCTGACCAACGCCGGCGACATCCGTTTCACCGGCGGCACCGGCGAGCGCGCCTACGTGCAGCTCGGCCACGGCGGCCACACCTCGCGCGGGGCGCACACGGGCAACGCGGCCGGGGAGAACGTGATCCGGGTGAAGGCGGCGGGCGACATCGTCTTCACCTCCGGCGACGGCTCCGGCTACGGGACGACGACCCCCGGCGGCTACGGCAACGGACGACAGGCCTTCGCCCATCTCGGCCACGGCGGCTACGACTCCGACTCCGCCAACTCGGGCGGCGTCGATGGCGACGGGCACGACGCGGACATCGAGATCGTGGCGGGGGGCGAGCTGCGCTTCACCGCCTCCGACCTGGCGCGGGCGCCCCTCGTCAACGACATCTACCGCAACTACGTCCAGCTGGGCCACGGCGGGCACCACAGCAGCGGAGACCATCGCGGGGACATCACGGTGGAGGCCCGGGACGGATTGACCTTCCAGGGCGGAAGCTTCCTCGAAGGCGACAACGGATTCGCCACCCAGTCGCTCTACGCGCAGCTCGGCCACGGAGGGCGCTCCGCGAGCGGCTACGGAGCGTCGTCGACCGCGGCGAACAGCGGGGCGATCACGGTGCGGGCCGGGGTGAACGCTTCGGGCGCGGTGATCAACCCCGACGCCGACGTCGTCTTCCGCGCCGGAGGGACGGCGGACGCCTACGCCCAGCTCGGGCACGGGGGCTACTCCGCCAGCGGCGGCCAAAGCGGCGAGATCCAAGTGGAGGCGGGCGGCGACCTCCGCTTCCACGCCGGCAACCACAACCGGGCCTACGCCATGCTGGGCCACGGTGGCCACACTGTCACCGGCCAGCACGGCACCGCGCCGGGCCAGTCCACGGAGGACAATCCGGACGGCGACATCACCGTGAAGGCCGGCGGCATCGTCGAGTTTCTCTCCGGGGCGGGCTTGAATTTCCTCGGCACCCAGCAGTTCTCCCAGCTCGGGCACGGCGGCTACTCCTCGACCGGGAGCCATCGCGGCCAGATCCGCGTCACGGCGGGAATCGGCGAGAGGAGCGTGCTCGGTTCCACGATCCTCGGCGGCAGCGGGGAATGGGCGGGAGTCGTCTTCACTGCGGGCGGCGGACAGGACACCTATGCCATGCTGGGCCACGGGGGGCGTTCGTCGAAGGGCGGAACCACGGATTCCGACGGGCGCGCCTTTTCCGGGGACATCGCGGTGGACTCGCAGGGCGGCATCCACTTCACCGCCGGCACGCGCTGGGACAACACCGCCAGCGGCACCGGCGCCCTCAACGACGACGGACGCAATTTCGCCATGCTGGGCCACGGCGGCTACGACGCCGACGTCAACAATTCCAACACCTACGACCCCGCCGCCGGATACGGGCACAAGGGGGACATCCGCGTGACCGCGCACAGCGGCGACATCGTCTTCCTCGCCGGCGGCGCCGCCCACGGCGGCATGGGCGTCCACGGCGGGGGCTACGGGCGCTTCCACTGGGCTCAGCTCGGCCACGGTGGCTACGCCGCCCACGGGGACCACCGGGGCAGCATCACGACGGAGGCCTTGGACGGAAATATCGTCTTCACCGGCGGCGCCAGCACGGACAACGACACCAGCCGCTACAACTACGCCCTGCTTGGCCACGGCGGCGGGGGCGGATCGTCGACCTCGACCTCGACCTCCGCCTACCACGGGCGGCTCGGCAGGGCCGACGACCTGATCCGGGTCGTCGCCCGGGGCGATGCATCCGCGTCGAAGGGCGGCATTCAGTTCACCGGAGGCGGCAACAACTTCACCTTCGCCCAGCTCGGCAACGGGGGGTACCTGATCTTCGGCAACAGCAGCGGCGCCATCGAGGTCGAGGCCGACGGCGGCATCGTCTTCGCCGGAGGCGCCGCCTCCGGAGCCTTCGCCCAGCTCGGCCATGGGGGCTACAACATCCGGGGCGACCACGGCGGAGACATCTCGGTCATCGCCGTGGACGACATCGTCTTCCGAGGCGGGAGCGGCGCACAGGGCTACGCGCAGCTCGGCCACGGCGGCTACGACTCGGACAACCCGAATCCGAGCGGACACGGCTACGCCGCGGACCCGGGTGCTCCGGACGGCCCTCCCGGCTTCCCCACCGCCGAGGAGCGGGTGGGCAATTGGGGCGACATCGTGGTGGAGTCCACCGGCGGCAGCGTCCGGTTCTCCTCGGGCAACGCCAACAACACCTATGCGCAGTTGGGGCACGGGGGCGCCGCCACCGACGGAGACCAGGTCGGCGAAATCGAGGTGAAGGCGGCCCAGAACCTCGTCTTCGACGCGCTCTACGACGCGACCCTGGCGGCCGGGGGCAACCGCTACGTCCAGCTCGGCCACGGCGGCTACCTCGCCTCGGGCGGCCACGGCGGCGGCATCGCGGTGGAGGCGGGCGGCATGGTCGATTTCCGGGGGGGACGCTCCAACTCCTACGCGCAGATCGGGCACGGGGGGCGCAACGACTCCCGTCTCAGCAGCGCCACGGCCTACGTCAATGCGCGCTACTACCCCGGCACCCACAGCGGCAGCATCGAGGTGAAGGCGGACGGGGACATTCGCTTCCAGGGGAGCGTGGGCACGGGGGGCTCCACCGGCTACGCGCAGATCGGGCACGGCGGCTACCGCAACTCGCCGGTGCTGGACGAGGGGCACAACGGGAGCATCTCCGTGCTCAGCGGGGGGCTCGTGGACTTCCGCGCCGGCACCCAGACGGGGACCTACGTGCAGATCGGCCACGGGGGCTACGAGGCCTTCGGCAACCACGGACGTCTCACGGTCCATGCGGAGACCGGAGCGGCCCTCGACGCGGCGAGCCAGGCGGGCGGCTCCGCGTCCCTCGCCCATGCGGACTTGGTGGCCGGCTCGGTGCTGGTCACGGTCGGAAGCGACCTCTACCACGACGACGGCGTCGGCGGTCTCCGCGACTCGAGCGGGGCGGTGGTGGGGAGCATCGACTACGCGACGGGCGAGATCGACTTCCTCGGCGGGGTGAACGGAGCGGGCGACGCCGTGGCGGTGCGCTATCACCACGGCGGCAGCGACATCCTCGTGCAGGCGCACGACGGGGTCGCGTTCGCCGGCGGGGGCACCGCCACGGGCGGCGGGACGCAGACCTACGCCGTGATCGGGCACGGGGGCTACGACGCCGATCTCCAAGTTCGCACCCGCCGGGCCTTGAACCAGGCGGGCACCAGCTCGCACTACCACCTCAACGCGCCGGTGCTGCCGACTGGGTCGGCGGCAGGCCTGCACGGAGGCACCAGCGGCGACATCACGGTGCTGGCGGGCGTGGATGCGACCGGCGCCGTGCTGAACCCGGACGCGGGCGTCGTCTTCGCCGCCGGCACCGCGACCGCCGCCTACGTGCAGATCGGCAGCGGCGGACGTTCCACCAGCGGCAGCCACCAGGGCGACATCGCGGTGCGCGCGGCCTCGGACATCGAATTCACGGCGGGCACCCTGTTGACCGAGGCCTCTGCCCGGATCGGCCACGGCGGGCATTTGTCCAACGTCTCCGGTCTGGCGGGCTTCGTCGGCGGGCACCGCGGCGACATCCACGTGGCCTCGGGATTGGGCGGCGGGGCCTCGGGCGGCATCGCCTTCATCGGCGGGGCGAATGCCTACAACTACGTGCAGATCGGCCACGGGGGCGGCAGCACTTCTTCCACCAACACCTCCACCGCCTTCGGGAGCCACCGGGGGGACATCGCCGTGTCCGCCGGGGTCTTCGGGGCCGGGCACGCCGAGGCGGGACGGGGCATTGTGTTCCGTTCCGGCAACGACAACCGCACCTACTCCCAGCTCGGCCACGGGGGCTCGGACGCCCTCACCAACGGGATCGGCGACGGGGCGCTTGGTTTGAAAGGCGACATCCACGTCGAAGCGGTCGGCGACGTCCTCTTCGTGGCGGGCACCGTCGGCGGCAAGGGGCTCTGGAACGCCACCGACGGCGTCGCCTACACCCAGCTCGGCCACGGCGGCTACAACGCCGACGTCGGCTTCGACCGCTCGCCGAGCTCGACGAATCCGGTCTACGGACGCACCGACATCGAGGGGGATCCGGTCGGGCACGGCGGCGACATCACCGTGATTT
>CAYMMC010000297.1:0-4585 GCA_964391125.1 uncultured Akkermansia sp. | reverse complement strand
CCTGGACCATGCGGGGCGCCGACGGAGCCGCCTGCTCGGGACGGGCCGAGGGCGGGGTGTTCCGCTGCGCCCCCGACGGCGGCAAGCTGCGTTGGATCGCCCGGGGCGTCTGGAACCCCTTCGGCATCTGCGTTCGGGACGACGGGGAGATCTTCGCGGTGGACAACGATCCGGGGGAGCGGCCGCCCTGCCGGCTGCTGCACATCGTGGAGGGCGGGGACTACGGGTATCGGCGCCACTACGGCGGAGCGGCGCACCATCCCTTCGTCGGATGGAACGGCGAGCTGCGGGGCTCCCTGCCCATGGTCAATCCCTCGGGCGAGGCGCCTTGCGGCGTGCTCCCGCTCGGCCGCGGCGTCCTCGTCCCGTCCTGGGGCGACCACCGCGTCGACTTCTTTCCCCTGGCCGCCAGCGGCGCCAGCTACCGCGCCGGGGAGCGCATCCCCATCGTGCAGGGATCCTTCTTCTTCCGTCCCACCTGCATCGCGGAGGCTCCGTCCGGGCGGGACTCGGCCAAGCGCGTTTGGTATTTGACCGACTGGGTGGACGGCCGCTACCCCGTGCATGGCTTCGGCCGCCTCTGGAAGCTGGAGATCGATCTGGAAAAGGCCGATTGGGTCGGCCCGCTCGAGCTTGAAGAGGCGACCGAGGCCGCCGCGCTGGCCCGCGGCATCCGGACGGGCGCGCAGAGTCCGGGCGAGGAGGCGCTCTTCGGCCTGGCGGCCCATGCGGATCCCTTCGTCGCCAGAGCCGCCCTCGTCCGCCTCGCCGACGAAGCCGCCGCCGGCTGGACGCCCCGGAGTTTCGCGAGCTTGCCGCCGGAGCGGCGGGCCCTCGCCGTCCTCGCCCTCGCCGCCTCGGACGCCGATCCCCAGCCCTGGATCGAGGCCCTGCTCGACGACCCCGACCCGAGGGTGAACTTCGAGGGGCTGCGCTGGCTTTCCCACCGCGAGGTCCGGGCAGCCCTGCCCGCAGTGAGGAAGTTCCTGGACCGCAGCGATCTCGGCTTCGAAAGCTTCGAAGCGGCGGTGGCCGCCCACAACACCCTCTCGGGCGTTCCGGAGCAGGGGGTCCGCAACGCCGAGCTCCTGCTGGAGCGCCTCCGGGACAAGGACAGCTCGCCCTCTCTGCGAGCCTTCGCTCTCCGGCTGCTGCCGGCCCAGGACTGGCGTCCCCACGAGTCCGGCCCCCCTGCCCGGGTCAGCTTCCCGAAGGAGCTCGGCGCCGAACTGCTGAAGGAGCTGCTGGCCGAGGGCGATGCGGACATCTCCCGCGAGGTGGTGCTGGCCCTGTCCGACAATCCTCGGGCCGGGGCCGGCCTGCTCGCCGAGGTGGCCTCCGACGCTTCCGCCGATCCCGGCTTGCGCACGCATGCCGTCGCCGGGCTGGCCTCGGTGGCGGCACAGCAGATCCCCCTGTTGCTGCGGCTTGCGGAGGAGGGGCACCGCCCCTTGCGCGAGGATGCCCTCCGCGCCCTGCGCCACCAGGCCTTGGAGGATTCCCACAAGGAGGCCTTGGAGGCCCTGCGGGGGCGCTTTCCCGAATCCGCCGATCTCTGCGACGCCCTGCTCGACCCGGAAGTCCTCTTCCAAGGCCGTCCTGCCGCAACCGACACCGAGGCCTGGATCCGGCTGCTCGACGCCGTGCCGGGCGAGCCGGACGCGAAGGCCGGATCTCGGATCTTCCACCACGCCTCCATGGCCCTCTGCGCCAACTGCCACCGCCACGAAGGCCGGGGCCGGAGCGTGGGGCCGGACCTCAGCGCCGTGGGCGTCGGCGGCGACCGCGCCTGGCTTCTGGAGAGCATCCTGCAGCCGAGCCGCCAGATCGCGCCGGAATATCTGCCCCGGGCCGTCACCCTGAAGGACGGCCGCACCATCGTGGGCATCCGGATGCAGAGCTACACCCGCGAGCGGGTCCGGGACGTGAACGGGCATTCGGTGACCTTCGAGCTGGCGGAGCTCGCCTCCATTTCCGAGCTCTCCACCTCGCTGATGCCCGAAGGGCTCGCCTACTCGCTGACGGACCGCGAGCTGCGCGACCTCATGGCCTTCCTCGTGGCCTCCGGGGACTAGATCCCCTCAACCCACCGGGCACTGCTGGATCGCCTTGAAGAAGTCGTTGCCCTTGTCGTCGACGAGGATGAAGGCGGGGAACTTCTCCACCTCGATCTTCCACACCGCCTCCATGCCCAGCTCGGGGAAGTCGAGCACCTCGACCTTGCGGATGTGGTTCTGCGCGAGGATCGCGGCGGGGCCTCCGATCGATCCGAGGTAGAAGCCACCGTGGCGCCGGCAGGCGTCGGTGACCTCCTGGCCGCGGTTGCCCTTCGCGATCATCACCATCGAGGCCCCCTGCGACTGGAAGAGATCGACGTAGGCGTCCATCCGGCCCGCCGTGGTCGGTCCGAAGGAGCCGCTCGCCATCCCCTCGGGCGTCTTCGCCGGTCCGGCGTAGTAGACGGGATACTCCTTGATGTAGGACGGCAGCTCCTCGCCGCGCTCGATCAGCTCGCGCAGCTTGGCGTGGGCGATGTCCCGGGCCACGACGATGCTGCCGCTCAGCTCCAGGGCCGTCGTCACCGGGTATTTCGAAAGCGTCCTCAGCGTCTCGGCCATGCCGAGGTTCAGATCGACGGGCACGCCATGGAACTGGTGGTCGCGCCATTTCTCGGGAATGTACTGGCCGGGATTCGTCTCCAACTGCTCGAGAAAGACGCCCTCCCTCGTGATCTTCGCCTTGGCCTGCCGGTCGGCGGAACAACTGACCCCGAGCCCGACGGGACAGCTCGCCCCGTGGCGCGGCAGGCGGACGACCCTCACGTCGAGGGCGAAATACTTCCCGCCGAACTGCGCCCCGATCCCGATTTCCCGCGCCCTGGCGAGCAAGGTCCTCTCCATCTCCACGTCGCGGAACGCCTGGGCGCCCTCCCCGCCCTCGGTGGGGAGTTCGTCGTAGTAGCGGGTCGAGGCGAGCTTGACCGTCTTCAGGTTCATCTCGGCGCTGGTGCCGCCGACGACGAAGGCCATGTGGTAGGGCGGACAGGCCGAGGTGCCGACGCTGCGCATCTTCTCCACCGCCCAGGGGACGAAGCGCTCGGGCGAGAGGAGCGCCTTGGTCTCCTGGTAGAGGAAGGTCTTGTTCGCCGAACCCCCGCCCTTGGTGATGAAGAGGAACTCGTATTCGCCTCCGTCCGTCGCGTAGAGCTCGATCTGGGCGGGAAGGTTGTCGCGGGTGTTCTTCTCCTCGAAGAGGGTCAAGGGCGCAAGCTGGGAGTATCGGAGGTTCTCCTCCTGGTAGGTCTTCCAGATCCCGGCGGCGAGGGCCTCCTCGTCGCGCCCGCCGGTCCAGACCTGCTGGCCCTTCTTCCCCATGACGATGGCCGTGCCCGTGTCCTGGCACATCGGCAGGATGCCCCGCGCCGCGATCTCCGCGTTGCGCAGCAAGGTCAGGGCGACGAGGCGGTCGTTGTCCGTCGCCTCGGGATCGTCGAGGATGGCTGCGACCTGCTTCAGATGCGAGGGGCGCAGCATGAAGGAGATGTCCCGGATCGCCTCGTTCGCCAGCCGGGTCAGCGCCTCGGGCGCGACCTTGAGGATTTCCCGTCCCTCGAATTCGGACACGGAGACGCCCTCGGTCGTGACGAGCCGGTAGGCCGTGGGGTCGGGACCGAGGGGAAAGGGCTTGCGGTAGGTGAAATCGCTCATTGACTGGAAAGAAAGGGCAAGGAAAGACAAAGCGGGAGCATTCCACCGTCGAGATGGGATTGCAAACAGGAGCGGGGTTTTGGAATCCACGAGGGTGGCGGGCCGCCGCTCCCAAGAATCACCGTTCCGAGGAGGTCGCGTTCAGCGCCTTGTAAATGGCCGTGGTGATGGCCCCCGGATCGCCGAAGCCGCAGTTGGTCATGGCCACGATGCCGTGACCCTGCTTGGGGTAGAGCACCAGGCGCGTCGTCGTCTCGTCCTGCTTGCCGCCGTGGGAGACACGCAGCCCGCCTTGCCCGTCGACGACGAAACCGAGGGCGCGGTCGGTGGCTCCGCCGTCCTTGGTGCGCTGCGGGGTCCACATCTCCGCCTCGGTCCCGGCGCCGATGAGACGGTGGTTCAGCACGGCCCTGGCCCAGCGGGCGAAGTCCCGGACGTTGGATTTGTGCCCCCCGGCGCCGTGCTTCCAATAGTGCGCCTTCTCCTCCGCCCGCACCACCCGGCCGGTCTCGTCCTTGACGTAGCCCGCCGCCCAGTGGGGCTGTCCGTCGTGCTCCATGTCGAGCTGCAGGCTGGCCATGCCGAGCGGCAGGGCGATGCGCGCTTCGATCTGCCGGTGATAGGGCTCCTTGCCGGCGCGCTGGACCACGGCGCTGGCGAGGATGTAGGCGTAGGAGGAGTAGAGCACCTTTTCCCCCGGCGCGAAGACCAGGGGCGTGCGGTTGAAGGTGTCGAGGGCGAGCACGGGATCGAGGAAGGGCCTCTCCTCCCGGTAGCCGCGACGGGTGGGGACGACCTCCCCGTAGTGCGAAATGCCGCTGAGGTGGCTCAGCAGCTGCCGCATCGTGATGGGGCCCTCCTCCTTCTCGGGAAACTCG
>CAYMMC010000296.1:0-4601 GCA_964391125.1 uncultured Akkermansia sp. | reverse complement strand
CCAGACGATGCGAACGAACGGCGCGATCTCGCGCGTGTCGGCGAACGGCTTGAGTCGCGCCACCAACTCGGTGACCTTGTCGAGCCGCCCAGTCCACCAATTGTGATACAGCATCAGGTGATTGGCGGCTGTCATGCGCAACACCGGATCGATGTCCTCGAGCAGCAGCGCCTCGAGACGCGCCGCCAAAGACGGCAGGTCGGGGTGCTGCGGCTTGCGGAAGCTGAGCAGCCCAAAGGTTCCGGCGATCACGCGCGTCTCGAGATCGCGCGACGGAAAATCCGGATGACGGCGACGCAGGTGATCGAACGCTTCTATCCAGCGGTCGGCCGGCTTGAAGTCGCTCCAGGCGTACAGAAAGGTATCGGCAATTCCCGCCCACGCGAGGTATTCGCCTTCGACCGCGCCTTCGCGTGCGAAGCCTTCGTAGGCGCGCTCGAAAAGCCCGCGCGCCTCGCCAAAGTCGAACGGCAGGCGGCAGACGCCGAGGAAGTAGGCGAGCCAAGGATTTCCGTCGCGCCACGGCTCCGGCACGGCGCGCAACCACTCGCTCAGAGTCTGATAGCGCCCCTCGCGCAGCAGCCGGGGCGCGTGCTGCGCGAGCATCGAGACGAGGGACTGCCAGTCCTCGATTTCGACCAGCAGCGCCGCGCACGCCTCGTTGATCTGGCTCAAGGGGTAGGTCCGCGAGAGGAGCGAGTCGGGGTCGATCTTGCCGTGCTCGTGCAGATCGATCAGGGTGAGCAGATCCAGCCGCGGCCGCGTCGAGCCGTAGATCGATCCCTTCAGCGTCTTCTCCGCGTAGACGAGCGCGTTCACGTTGATCCTCGCCCGGGCCTCGGGCGGGGCGATGCCGACGACGACGCAGACGCCGCCCTTGCGGGTCATGTCGTAGGCCTGCTCGATGGGCTCGGCCAGCCCGATGGCCTCGAAGGCGTTGTCCACGCCGAGCCCGCCGGTGAGGTCCTTCACCGCCGCGACGGGATCGTGCTCGCGGGCGTCGACGAAATGGGTCGCTCCCACGGTCCGGGCATACTCCAGCTTCGCGGGCATGCGGTCGATGGCGACGATGGTCGTGGCTCCGGCGAGGCGGGCGGTCTGGACGATGTTCAGCCCGATGCCGCCGCAGCCGACCACGGCGACGCTGCTGCCGGGCGCGACGCGGGTCGCGTGCATGACGGCCCCGTAGCCGGTGATGACCCCGCAGCCGATCAGGGCGGCGTGCTCGAAGGAGACCGACTCGGGAATCTTCACCACCGCCGCCTCGGGCATGGTGGAGCGCTGCGAGAAGGTCGAGACCCCCGCGTAGTGGAGGATGGGCTCGCCCGCGGCGCTGCGGAAGCGGGTCCGCCCGTCGGGCATCCGGCCGGTGAAGCGCATCGCCGTGCCCACGTCGCAGAGGGCGGGACGGCCGCCGAGGCAATACTCGCAACGCCCGCAGGACATCCGCCAGATCGGGATGACGTGGTCGCCGGGCTGCACCGAGACGACGCCTTGACCGATCTCCTCGACGACCCCGGCGCCCTCGTGGCCGAGGATGATGGGCGTCTCCATGGCGAGATCGCCCTTCATCACGTGGAGATCGCTGTGGCAGACCCCGGCGGCTTCGAGACGCACCGTGACCTCGCCGGGACCCGGCGGAAGCACCTCGACAGCTTCGATCCGGAGCGGTTCCTTGGCTTGGCGGAGGACGGCGGCGAGAGCTTGCATAGGGGGCTTCGGGTGGGGGGGCGAACGCCTCAGTAAAGGGGAAAGCGGGAAAGACGAAAGGCATTTGTCGCAATCCCGTCCGTTCCCCCGGCGGGCGGTTTCGGTCACCCTCCCAAGCTCCGCACCAGCGCTTGCAGTTGCGGGTTGTCCGGTTCGAGTCCGAGGGCCAGCCTCGCGTATTTCAAGGCCAGGTCGTTCCGTTCCGCGTCGCGGCAGACCGTGGCCAGCCCCGTGAGATATTCGAGATGCCTCGGGGCCAGCTCGTGCGCCTTCTCCAGATAGGGCAGGGCCTCGGAAAAGCGGCCCAGAGAATTCAGCGCGACGCCGTAGAAGTATTGCGTCTCGGCGCTGCGGGGAAGGAGGGCGGCGGCGGCGGCGAGCTCGGCGACGCCTTCGTCGTAGCGCCTCTGGCGGACGAGGAAGCGGGCGATGCCTTCGCGGGCGATGCCGCGGTCGTCGTCGGTCATCGCCGCCGCGACGGCGGCGCGGTATTCCGCCTCGGCCTCGGCGGGACGGTTCCTCTCCTCGAGCATCCCGGCGAAATTGAGGCGGGCGGGAATGAACTCCGGCTCCACCTTCTGGGCGAGCCGGTAGGCGGCCTCGGCCGCTTCGTAGTCCCCGAGGTCGGCGTGGAAGGCGGCGAGGAACAGGTGTCCGGCGCCCCGGTCGGAAAGGGCGGCCTGCTGGGCGAGAAACTCGGCCGCGGCCCGTTCGAAGGCGGCCCTCGTCGCCTCGTCGAAGCCCGCATTCGCGGCCGCGAGGACGCGGGCGGCCTCGGTGCGGACGGATCGCGAAGGATCGGAGAGGGCCGCCCCGGCGAGGGCGAGGCGCTGCTCGGCGGGGTATTGGAGCAGGACGGCGAGGGCTTCGCGGCGCACCGAGGGATCCGGGTCGGCGAGGCGGCCGGCAACGAGGCGCGTCGCCTCGGGCGAGGGGGCGCGGAATCCGGCGGTCTCCACCGCCGCGGCGCGGACCAGGGCGGGACGCGACAGGTCGGCGGCGAGCGCGGCGAGACGCTCGAAGGAACCGGCTTCGTGGCGGCGGGCCGAGGCGAGGATCTCCCCGTAGTGGACGTTGCGCGGCCCCGGCCCCCACCATTGCTCGAAGGCCTCGGCGGCCCAGTCCTGGGTTTTGTCGACGTGGCATTTCGTGCAGGCGTCGGGCGATCCGATCCGCTTCGCGAGATCGGGACGGGGAACCCGCAGGCTGTGGTCGCGCCGCGCATCGACCCCCATGTAGGTCGTCTCGGGCATGTGGCATTCGACGCAGCTCGCCCCGGCGCTGCCGACGGGGTGGAAGTGGTGGGCCGGGCTGTCGTAGGCATCGGCCTGGTGGCAGCGCACGCAGAGGGCGTTTCCGGGCGCGACGAGCCTCATCGAATGGGGGTTGTGGCAGTCGCTGCAGCGCACTCCGGCGTGGAACATCCTGCTCTGCGCGAAGGAGCCGTAGACGTAGGTCTCCTCCTTCAACTGGCCGTCGTGGTGGTAGAGCCGCTCGCTCAGGACCGAGGGCGCGTGGGTGTCGTGGTAGGGCTGCCCCTGTCTCAGCTTCGGTTCGAGGAGGGTGCGGTGGGAATGGCAGGGGGCGCAGGTCTCGACCTGAGCGTTCGACGCGAGGGGCCGCACCCGCTTCGGCTGGTCCGTGGCGGGATCGATGGACCAGGGGAACTCCGCCGGGTCCTCGCCGGGCTCCTTCAGCGAGACGACCAGCCCCTTCGATCCGACGTAGTCGCGGAGCCGGGCGAGGTCCTCCGCCGGGACGGGGGCCGCCGATTCCGCCCCCGCCTTGGCGCGGGCCCAGGCGACGTGCTCCGAGCCGGGACCGTGGCAGGCCTCGCAGCTCACGTTCATCTCCGACCAGGTCGTGCGGTAGCTCAAGGTCTCCGCATCGAAGCCCTTGTCGAGATTGGTGGAATGGCAGTCGGCGCACATGTAGTTCCAATTGAAGTGCCGCCGCGTCCAATGGAGGATGTCGTCCGGCGGCACCGGTTCGTCGGGATAGAGGTGGTACCAGCGCTGCCCGCCCTCCGCCTCGGGGCGGCTGTCCCAGCAGACTTGCAGGGCCTGATAGCGGCCGCCGGGGAAGGCGATCAGGTACTGCTGCAGGGGATCGTGGCCGAAGGTGTATTCGATCCTCATGTCCCGCGCCGCCCCGGTCTCGTCGGGCGCGTTCACCCAATAGCCCCCGTCCCGGCGGAAGAAGCGGAAGACCTGGCCGAAATGCTCGAAGACGGCGCCGTCGAAGTCGCCGAGGACGAATTCATCCGTCGCCGGATTCATCGCCCGGTGGTGGTCGCTCCCGAGCCATTCTTGGAACTCCGGCTCGTGGCAGCTCCGGCAGCTCCCATGCCCGACGTAGCTCGCGTTCGGGATGGAATGGTAGGGCGACGGAGAGGACGCCGGGGCCTCGACGTCCTCCCGTTCCTGCCCGCAGGAGGCGAGCAGCAGGAGAAGGGCAAGCGGCGGCAGGACGGTCGGCTTCACAATCACGGCTGGGTCACGGATCACGGACGATCCCGAACCTATCCCGCCTATTCCGTTCTGCCTATCACTACTTGGGCGAATCGATCCCGCGCCGCCGCACGACGCGACCATCGAGCGCAGGCCGCAAGTTCCGAACCCGGCGCAAAATCCGCTTGCCGAACGCCTCCGCGTCGCGCTTGCTCTACTCCATGGGCGAGGAAACGGACTGGTTCTACGAAAAGGGCGGCGAACGCGTCGGCCCCGTTCCGGCAAGGGAGATGCTCGACCTCCACCGGCGGGGCGCCATCGCCGCCGACACGCTGGTCTGGTGCGCGGGCCTGGCCGACTGGACGCCCTTCGCCGCGACCGAGCTCGCCCCGGCCTCCGCCGCCTTCTCCTCGCCGCCGGCCCTCCCCTCCGCCCCGCCGC
>CAYMMC010000295.1:3991-4616 GCA_964391125.1 uncultured Akkermansia sp. | reverse complement strand
AACCCGATCCACCGAAATTCGACGGAGCGGCCCTCCGCTTCGCTCGAAGGCTGCTCAGTCGAATGGCGGAGGGAGTGGGATTCGAACCCACGGTAGGTTTCCCTACACTCGATTTCGAGTCGAGCGCCTTAAACCGGACTCAGCCATCCCTCCATGGATCGACGTGGCAAAACGCCGCATTCGGAAGAAAACCCGTTCCACCCAGTCCGGGGGGCAGTTCAGGCGGGAGGGTAGTGTTCCCGCTTCGCCGCGTTTTTCAAGAGGGAATTCACTCCGCCGCTTCGGTCGCGGCGTCCTCCCCCGCGTCCCCGAGCACGGCGTCGCGCCCGTAGAACTTGACGAGCCGCTTGATCTTGGGGCGGCCCTTCGACTCGCGCCAGGCGTTGGTGTCGCGCAGGCTGTAGACGCAGCCGCAGTATTCCTGCTGGTAGAACTGCTCGCGCTTGGAAATCTCGATCATGCGCTGGGCGCCGCCCTGCTTCCTCCAGTTGAAGGTCCAGTAGGTCATGCCGGGATGGCGGGCGGCGGCGCGCTCGCCGCAGCCGTTGATCTGGTCCATGTTCTTCCAGCGGGAAATGCCGAGGGTGCTGGAGATCAGGTCGAAGCCGTGCGCGGCGGCGTAGTC
>CAYMMC010000295.1:0-3981 GCA_964391125.1 uncultured Akkermansia sp. | reverse complement strand
CACTTCGAAGCGCATGTCGAAGCAGGCGGTGCAGCGGACGCCGCGCTCGGGGGCCCACTCCATGCCCTTGGTGCGGTCGAACCAGTCGCGGGCGTTGTAGTCGGCGTCGACGAAGGCCATGCCCAGCTTCTCGGCGTAGCGGATGTTCTCCTGCTTGCGGATCTCGTACTCGTCGCGGGGGTGGATGTTGGGGTTGTAGAAGAAGATGGTGGTCTCGATCCTCGAGGCGGCGAGGGCGTCCATGATCTCGGCGGCGCAGGGGGCGCAGCAGGAGTGCATGAGGACGCGCGAGGCGCCGTTCGGCGTCTCCAGGACGGGGCGTTCGTAGTTCCCCGCAGCGAGGCGCGACGGGTCGTCCCCGCCGCGACCGCCGCCGTCGCCTGTCGATCGTCTGCCCATGGTTCAGGGTCTCGGATAGAGTAGGTAGGATTCGCGCCGTTTCAAGAACTCCTCCAGGCCGGGGCGCCACAGCTCGCGGATCTCCTCGATCCCGGCGCCGGCGAGGATGGCGTCGAGGGTGGGGCGGTGGCGCAGCAGGACGTCGCCCTTCTCCGCGAGGGTGAAGGTCTGGGGATGGAGTCCGTGCAGGGCGCGCATCAGCTCGATCCCGAGGTCGAGGGGGCGGAAGCGGTCGCGGTCGCTGAGGTGGAAGCGCACCCCGCCGCAGTCCTCGCCTTCGTAGACGCTGCCGTCGGGGGTGAAGCGGTCGGGCAGCACCTCGACGCCGACGAGCCCGGCCTGCCGCATCCTGCGGGCGAGGCGTCCGTCGTGGATCCAGGGGGCGCCGACGTGCTCGAAGGGCGAGGGGGTGCCGCGCCCGACGGAGAGGTTGGTGAACTCGACCAGTCCGACCCCGGGATAGAGCATCGCCTGGGTGAGGCTGCGCATGTTCGGCGAGGGGTTGATCCAGGGCAGTCCGGTCTCGTCGAAGCGCCGCGAGGGGTCCCAGCCCTCGACCGGCACGACGATCAGCCCGGCGCCCACGCCGCGCTCGGCGTTGAACATCCGGGCCAGTTCCCCGACGGTCATGCCGTGCTGCACGGGGATGTCGTGGAAGGCGACGAAGTCGTTGCCCTCGCCGCTGCGGACCGGCCCGTCGACGACGGTCCCGCCGATGGGGTTGACGCGGTCGAGCAGGACGAAGGGAATGCCCGCCTCCTTCGCCGCCTCCATGGCGAGCCCCATGGTGGAGACGTAGGTGTAGAAGCGGCAGCCGATGTCCTGGATGTCGAAGACGAGGGCGTCGAGGCCCTTCAGTTGCGCGGGGGTGGGCTTGCGGCCCTCCGATTTGTAGAGACTGTAGACCGGCAGCCCGGTGGCCGGATCGGTCCCGTCGTCGATGGAATCCTGGTCGAGCACGCCGCGGATGCCGTGCTCGGGCGAGAAGAGCGCTTTCAGCTCGACCTGCGGCGCGTCGGCGAGCAGGTCGATGGTGGAGCGGCGGGCGCGGTTGATGCCGGTGTGGTTCGTGATCAGGCCGACCTTCCGGCCCGCCAGGAGGGCGAACCCGTCGCGTTCCAGCGCGTCGATGCCGTTGAGCACGGGGGCGGGGTCCCCTGCCGCGGAAGTCGTTGCGGAAGGGGGCGTCGGCGTCGGGGGCGGCTCGGGGGCGGGAATGGCCTCGGTGTAGCCGACCGCCTCGGCGGCGAGGGTGCCCACGCGGATGCGGAGCGGCTTGATGCGGCCTCTCTCGGTGGGATGGTTGCGGTTGGCAAGGAGGATCACGAAGGTCTCCGAGGCGGGGTCGATCCAGAGCGAGGTCCCGGTCCAGCCGGTGTGCCCGTAGCCGGCGAGGGGGAATTTCTCGCCGCGCTGGCTGGCGAAGGACGAGGAGCTGTCCCAGCCGAGCCCCCGCCCGACGCCGAGGGCTTCGGGAAGGTGGTTCGACGTCGCCGTGGCGAGGGTCGCAGGGGAGAGGACGGGTGCCTTCCCGTTCGCCTTGCCATCTGCGCCGCTCAAAAAGAGGCGGGCGAAGATCGCCACGTCCCCGATCGTTCCGAAGAGGCCCGCGTGCCCCGCGACGCCCTCCATGCGGCGCGCGGTGGGATCGTGGACCACGCCGCGGAGGAGTCCGTATCCGGGAATGACGGTGGTCGGGGCGATGCCGCCGATCCGGTCGGGAGCGGGCCGGAACCCGGTCCGGTCCATCCCCAGCGGGGCGAAGATCCGCCCTTCCACGTAGGCGTCGAGGCGTTCGCCGGAGACTCGGCGCACGGTCTCGCCGAGGAGGATGAAGTTCACGTCGCTGTAGCGGAAACGCGTCCCCGGCTTCTCCAGCAGGCCCACCTCGGCGGCCCGGCGCACCCCCTCGTGGTGGCCCCAGAAGTCGCCTTCGCTCAGGAAGATGCCGGGCGGCAGGCCGCTGCAATGGGTGAGAAGATGCCGCAGAGTGACGTCCTCGCGCTCCTTGGCCTCCGGCTTCGGCTCGACCGCCTCGGGGCGCACCCCGCCGTCGAGGAACTCCGGGATCCACTTGGCCAGGGGGTCGTCGAGGGAGATCTGGCCTTCCTCGAGCAGCTTCAGGACCGCCGGCGTCGTCGCCATCACCTTGGTGAGGCTGGCGAGGTCGAAGACCGTATCCGTCGTCATCGGCTCCGAACCCGGATCGACGAGGCGCCTCCCGTAGGCTTTCTCGTAGACCTCGCCCTTCGACTCGATTCGGAGGACCGCGCCGGGAATGTCGCCCCGGCCGATCGCGGCGGCGATCTCGCGGTCGATGGCGGCGAGCTTGTCCGGGCGCATGGGCGCGGCCTGGGCGGGGGTGGCGAGGACGGCCAGGCCCGACGAGAGCAGCGCGCAGGCGATGCGCCGGGATGTCCTGGTTCGGTTCAAAGGCGTTGGTGTGGACACAGGGGCGGATGCGCGACCCGACCCTGTCGAGTCTGCCCCATTCCGGCGCGGGAATCAATCTCGCAAGTGCCGAGGACAGGCTCGCCGCGGCCATTTCATCTGATCTCCAGAACCGTTTCGGAGCAAGGGCGGAGGGCGCCTCTCAAAGCCACGCCTCCGGCGGACCGGGGGATTTTCCCCGAAAGCTTCCCCTTGGAAAGCGCGTCCGACCGTTTAGGTTCTCCGCCATCCATGGATTGCGCGCACCGAAGCCTCGTGAACTCACTCCTTGCCTCCTACCACGAAGTCGGAGGAATCAATCGCATCGACAGCGGCAACCTGCCGTCGAAGGGGACGGTCAAGTCCGTCTGCGAGCAGCTGCTGCGGCTCCTTTTCCCCGGCTACCACGAGGAGGAGCCCATCCCCTCGGACGAGCTGGAGCCGATCACCAGCGAGCGCATCGCCACCCTGGTCGAGACCCTGCAGGCCGAGGCGGCGAAGACCCTGCGCCTTCGCGACGACGAGACCGGCGAGCACCACAACGGCCACAATGGCCAGGCCCACGAGCTCGTCTGCGAATTCCTGCGGCAGCTTCCCCGGATCCGGACCCTGCTCCAGAGCGACGTCGAGGCGGCCTACGAGGGCGATCCGGCGGCGAAGAACTTCGACGAGATCATCCTCGCCTATCCCTGCATCGAGGCCATCGCGATCCAGCGCTGCGCCCACTGCCTCTATGGGCTCGACGTGCCCCTGATCCCGCGGATCATGACGGAATACGCCCACAACCTCACCGGGATCGACATCCATCCCGGGGCGCGGATCGGGACGCATTTCTTCATCGACCACGGCACCGGAGTGGTCGTGGGCGAGACCTGCGTGATCGGCAACCACGTCAAGCTCTACCACGGCGTCACTCTGGGGGCGCGCAACTTCCCCAAGGACGAGAAGGGCCGCATCGTGAAGGGCAACAAGCGCCACCCCAACGTCGAGGACCACGTCGTGGTCTATCCCCATGCCACCGTGCTCGGGGGGAAGACCACGATCGGAGCTCGCTCCACCATCGGGGCGAACGTCTTCCTGCGCGAGAGCGTGCCGCCGGACTCCTTCGGCACCAACGCGGCCGCGGCGCGCGCCCTCTTCAACACGATCACC
>CAYMMC010000294.1:0-4624 GCA_964391125.1 uncultured Akkermansia sp. | reverse complement strand
AGCGGGGCTTTCCCAAGCCCCGGCGCTGCAACGGGAAGGCCGATCCGCCCCCCGGCCTCGAGACGCCGTCACTTGCCTGCCGCCTTGAAGTGGATCCAGTGCTCCTCCTCGCCGGGCAGCCTCATGCGGATGCCTCCGTCGCTGCGGCTCCAGGTCGCGATCTCGCCATCGTCGTATTGGAGGACGAGCCGCCCCGCCTCGGGGCGCTCGATGACCTGATAGCCGACCGCCCCGCCCACGCCCTGGCGGGTGCGGCGCATCTCGGTGGCGGTGAACTCGAGCTCGAGCCCCTCGAACTGGGCCAGGATCAAATGCGAGGCCCCCTTGCGAAGACCGGCGGCGAGCTCCTTCAGGAATCCCTCCCCCACCGTTTCCGAGGACGCGTCGGTTCCGGCGGAGAATTGCGCGACGGTCGCCTCGCGGTCGACGACCCATTTGCCCACGAGCCAACTCCTGCCGCAGCCTCCCAGCAGCAGGCAAGCGAAGGCGAGGCAGGACAGACGGAGGATCGCGTTCACGACCGCAGGCTACCTTCGGCGCCGCTCCGCTGTCAATCGAGAAGAGCGAAGGCACAATTCTTCGGATCTCCGAGATATTCGTTGCCCGATACAGTCAAAAGGTTCATACTAAAGGCTAAATTTCCGTTTTTTGACGGTTTTCATATTTTTTAGAATTTCGACCGCTTACATCCCGGACAATGGCTGCCAAGAAATCGAGCGATGCGCCCCGACGATCCGCCTCCCGGAAAACGTCGTCATCGCCCGGCAGGGGGCCCCGGGTGGCGCCGGACGGTCCCTACGCCTTCCACGAGGGGGTCGCGCTTCTCCTCGGCGGGGTGTGCGCCATGCTCGCCCTCGCCCTGGTCTCCTACTCGCCCGCCGATCTCCCCGCGTGGGTGCCTTTCAGCAGCCAAGCGGGCCACGGCGGAGAGGTGCGGAACTTCATCGGCCCGGTGGGGGCCGTGGTGGCGGGCTACGCCTATTTCTTCTTCGGCGCGGCGGCCTACCTCGTGCCGGCGGTGCTGGCCTGGTGGGCGGTGCAGGTGCTCACCGGGGCCCGGCCCTTCCATGCGCGGAACCTCGTCTCCTTTCTGCTCTTCGTCGCCTCGGCGGCCTGTCTCGTGGAGTATCAGCCCTGGTTCTTCCAGGACTGGGCGACGCTGCTGAACCTGCCGAAGAGCGCGGGCGGCTTCGTCGGCTACGGATTCGGCCACAAAGTGGTGGAGCAGCTCCTCGGATCGGTGGGCTCGGTCATCGTCACGGGGATCGTCTACGCCATCTCGACGATCGTCATCACGGGGATCCATCCCTTCCAGTTCCTCGCCCTCCTGCGGGACGGCGTCGGCGCCCTCTTCGTGCGCCTGAGGGAGCTCGGCCCCGTCCTCGCGGATCTGCGCCTCCCCTCGCTCCCCGCCTTCCGGAGAGTCCCCGAGCCCGCTCTCGCGGGACGGAGCCGGACGAGGCCCCCGCGGACCGAATCGACGAGGCGCCCGGCCAGACCCGCCAAGGCCGAGCCCCCCGCCGACGACCCGGCGCCCACGCAGGGCGACCTCTTCGCCGAGCTGCCCGAGCCCGAGCCGCAGATCCTCGACTCCACCCAGAGCGCCCGCAAGAAGCTGACGCCCGAGGAGGCGGCCGGCTCGCTCTTCGACCGCAGCAAGAAGGACAAGGAGGGCGCCCTGCTCGCCGGCGGGCAGTTCCCCGACTACCAACTGCCCAGCCTGGCCCTGCTGCAATACGCCGACGAAGAGACCGCCTCGCCCACCAACCAGGCCGAGCTGCTCGCCCAACAGCACACCATCGTCAGCACCTTGGCCACCTTCGGCGTCGAAGTGAAGGCCGGCAACATCACCCGCGGCCCGGCCATCACCCGCTACGAACTCTACCCCACCCCCGGACTGCGGGTGAACCGGATCACCTCCCTGGAGGCCGACATCGCCCGCGCCACCAAGGCCAAGCGCATCAACATCCTCGCCCCCGTGCCGGGCAAGGACACCGTCGGCATCGAGATCGCCAACAACGAGAAGATCCCCGCGGCCCTGCGCGAGCTCTTCGAGGACGAGGCCTTCCGCGACAGCAAGTCCAAGCTGCCCCTCGCCCTCGGCAAGGACGTCTACGGGAACACCATCGTCGGCGACCTCGCCCGCATGCCCCACCTCCTCGTCGCCGGCGCCACCGGCAGCGGCAAGAGCGTCTGCATCAACAGCATCATCGCCAGCCTGCTCTACCGCTACACCCCCGACGAGCTGCGCTTCATCATGATCGACCCCAAGGTCGTCGAGATGCAGCTCTACAACGCCCTGCCCCACATGGTCATCCCCGTGGTGACCGAGGCGAAGAAGGCCCTCCTCGCCCTGCGCTGGGCCATCAACGAGATGGAGCGCCGCTACGCCCTCTTCGCCAAGGTGAGGGTGCGGAACTTCGACGGCTACAACGCGATGCGGGCGAAGGAGCTGAAGGAGCGGGCCGAGCTGGAGGAGGTCGAGGCCGCCGCGGCCGAGGAGGCTGCGGAAGCGGCGCCGTCCAAGGCCCCCGCGCCGCGCCCCGAGCCGGAGCTGGTCCACCACGTCCGCCTCGGCGACGACCTGGAGGACGAGGACCTCCCCCCCTTCGACCTCGTCGACCTCGCCGAGGAGAGCGGCCCCGCGAACCCGCGCCAGAACCGCCCCGCGCCCTCCGCCGGCGCCGACGACGAGCTGCCCGAGAGCCTGCCCTACATCGTCGTCATCATCGACGAGCTCGCCGACCTGATGATGACCGCCCCGGCCGACGTCGAGACCGGCATCGCCCGGCTCGCCCAGAAGGCCCGCGCCGCCGGAATCCACCTGATCGTGGCGACGCAGACCCCCCGCGCCGACGTCGTCACCGGCATCATCAAGGCGAACATCCCCTGCCGCATCGCCTTCCAGGTCTCCTCCAAGATCGACAGCCGCATCATCCTCGACACCAACGGGGCCGAGAACCTGGTCGGCAAGGGCGACATGCTCTACCTGCCCCCCGGCAGCGCCCAGTTCATCCGCACCCAGGGCGCCCTGATCACCGACGAGGAGGCCCAGGCCCTCGTCGACGCCTGCGCCGCCCAGGGCCAGCCGCGCTTCGAGCCCGAGGCCCAGGAGGCCCTCGAGGGCGGCGGCCTCGACGAGGGCGAGGAGATCACCGAAGCCGACGAGGAGACCCTCGAGAAATGCCTGGAGGTCATCTACACCGAGAAGAAGGCCTCGACCTCGCTCCTCCAGCGCCGCCTCCGCCTCGGCTACACCCGCGCCGCCCGCATGATCGACATCCTCGAAAGCCGGGGCATCGTCGGCCCCGGAGAGGGCGCGAAGCCGCGGGAAATTCTGGTCGATCTTTCCGACGACTTCGAGTAACCTCCAACCGCGTCGAGAAAACTCCGTCGGCTTCCCGGGCCGCCATGCGGCCCGCTCGGATCCACCCGCCGCTTGCGGTGTTTTCCGGAGAGGGAAGCCCATGCCGACCATCGGACAGAAACTGGAGCAGACTCGCCTCGACCTCGGCCTCACCGTCGAGGACGTGGCCCACAGGACCCGCATCCACCCCGGCATGATCCTCGGCATCGAGGCGGACGACTTCTCGCGCTTCCCCAGCGTCGCCTACGCCAAGAGCTTCGTCCGCAAGTATGGAGACTGCCTCGGGCTCGACTTGGACGAGGCGATGAAAACGCTCGGCGACGGAACGGCCCTCTCCGGCGACCAGGAATGGGCGGCCCGGGCCCAGCAGCCCGCCCGCAAGGCGCGCCGCTTCCGCTGGCCGACGTTCGGGAGACGGGCGTCGCGACGGTCGGGCGGACCGCGGGGCGCATCCTTCTTTCTGAACTTCATTCTCGCCACCCTCATGGCGGCCCTGGGGATCTTCTACTTCCTCGGCTACAACGCCCCCACCCCCGAGCAGGCGAAGGAGGACATCGCGCGCGGTCTCGGCCTGCCCCTGCCCCTCGCGGCGACGCCCGACCCCGGCGCGGAGCAGATCGAGAGAAATCCCCTGAGAGCCGGCGCCGAGCCCTTGCCGCCCGAAGATCCGGCCATCCCCGCCCCCCACGGCGGGGCGCCCGCCGTCGCCGGGTCCGAGCCCCCCCGCCCACGCTCCGTTCCCGCCATTGGCGCCGATGCCGATCCGCCGGCCCTGCCCCCCTTGGGGGATTTCCCCGCCGTGTCGAAAACCGCTCCCGACGGGCAGGCCGAGCCGCTCCCCGAAGGCGTCGACCCCGCCGCCGCGAGACGCGGCACGGAAGCCGAATCTCCTCGCGCCGACGACGACGAACCGCCCGCGTCCTCGCCGCCGCCCCAGCCCGCGCTGCGGGCCGTTCCCGTGGCGTCATCGCGGCGGGCCTCCCGATGACGTCCCGCGCCCCCCGGCGCCTCCGCCCCGATGTCGTCCGTGCGCTTGCCCCATCGCCCGAGGTGGCATATCGTCCGCGCCCTCCCTCCCCCCTCCCCCTGCCCATGAAATCTCCGACATGCCCCGCCCGCGCATGGGCCGCCTGCTGGCTCGCGGCCTTGCTGGCGGGCTGCGGCACGCTCGACCTTCCCGGACCGACCCCGCAGCCGCCGCCCTCCGTCGAGGTGAGGCCCTCCGCCCGGCTGCCTGAGACGAATCTGGTCCGCACC
>CAYMMC010000293.1:0-4634 GCA_964391125.1 uncultured Akkermansia sp. | reverse complement strand
ACACGGAGATCCGGAGGGAATCCTCGGGGGCGAAGAGCACTTGCTCCCGGGGCGTCGCCTCCAGGGCGACGAGGGAGGGCTCGCCGGGCAGGTCGAGGGGGGCTCCCTCGGCGATCCAGCGGAGCAGCAGACCGTAGGATTCCGACTCCTTCCCGAAGCGCTGCCCGCCGTCGTGCTTCACGTCGAGAATGGCCTTGCGGAGCAGATAGCTCTTCTCCGGCTCGCCGAGGTTGACGAACTTCTCGACGATGGCCTTGTGGTCCCTGACCGGGTCTTCGCCGCGAAACGAGAGGGACAGTTCGCCCTTCCCCGTCTGGGCGCCATGGCAGGAGCCCAGATTGCAGCCCGCCCGGGTGATCACCGGAACGACGTCGTTGCGATAGGAAACCCTGTTGCCAGAATCGGCTGCGACCGTGGCGACGTCGGCGGTGGGCGACGCCTTTTCCTCCGCGCCGACGAGGCAGAGGGGGGCAAGCCCGCCGAGGAGGAGCGCTGGCGCGAGGGCAAGGGGCGGAATTCGCATGGGATAGGCGAAGATACGTCCCGGCCTCCCGCCGACAACGAGCGGATTTGCGTGAAGACGGCGGGGCTGCCGGGGCGACCGCCCCGCGGGTCCGCCCCGCTCGGTAGGGCGAGCGCGCCGCTTGCCCCGGCGCCAAGCCTCTCCTCAGCCCGCCTTCTGCTCGCGGATCACCATCTTGCAGAAGGTCTCGGTGGTGAAGAGCTTGGGGATCTCGGCGGCCTTGAGCGGGGTCTTGATGCGATCGGCGGGGACCTCGGCGAGGTAGGCGCGGATCTTCTCCACCCCGGCTTCGGTGACGATGCCGCCCTGCTCGAACTCCTCCTCGCTCAGTTCGCCGCGGGCTTCCTCCATGGCCTTGCCCCGGGGGATCTTGACCTTGAACTCGCGCTCGAGGCGGAAGACGATGTCGAGAAAGTCGATGGACTCCGCGTCGAGGTCGTTGATGAGGGAGGAGTCGGGCTTCACGTCCTCCTCGTCGCAGCCGAGGGCGTCCGCGATGATTTCGGCGACTTTCGGATAGATGGCCGCGATTTCCTCCTTGCTGATGTCTAGGTTGCTCATGTGCTTACATTTTAAAGCCGCCGTCCACGCTCAGGACCTGCCCGGTGATGTAGCCCGACAGGTCGGAGCTGAGAAACCACACCGCCTCGGCGATTTCGGCGGGCTGACCATAGCGCTTCAGGACGATGTTGGAAAGAATTTCGTCGCCGGCGAGGCTGCGGACCTCCTGCGACATCTCGGTCTCGATCACGCCGGGGGCGACGGCGTTGACGCGCAGGCCGCGGCGTCCGACCTCGACGGCGAGGGCCTTGGTGAAGGCGTTGACCGCCCCCTTGCTGGCCGCGTAGTTCGTCTGGCCCCGGCCTCCCTTCTCCGCGGAGACGGAGCTGAGGTTGACGATGCGCCCGTAGCGCTTCGACATCATGTGCGGCACGGCGGCGCGGCAGAAATGGAAGACGCCCTCGATGTTCGTCTCGAAGACGGCCTTGAGGTCCTCGTCCTCGAGCATGGGGAGGAGGTGGTCGCGGATGACGCCGGCGTTGTTCACCAGCACGTCGAGGCGCCCGCAGCGTTCGACGAGCCCGTCGACGCAGGCGTTGACGGCGGCGCTGTCGCGTCCGTCGACCTTCGCCGCGGCGATCTTCAGTCCGGGGTTGGCGGAGACGACCTCGTTGGCGGCGGCCTCGTTGCCGAGGTAGGTGAAGGTCACGTCCATGCCCGCCCGGGCGCGCCGCTCCACGATCGCCCGGCCGATGCCGCGGCTGCCGCCGGTGACGAGGGCGGAGCGGCCGGCGAGACCGTCCTCGATCTGGCAGGGCGTCGCGCTCATCCGGAAATGGCGTAGCCGCCGTCGACGAAGAGGGTGTGGCCGGTGACCATGCCGGCTTCGGGCAGGCAGAGGAGGTAGACCGCGTCGGCGACCTGCGCCGGCGAGAGGGTCGGCCCCAGCGGGGTGCGCTGCGAGTATTCCTCGAGGAGATGCTCGCGGTTCGGGAAATGCTTGAGGGCGTCGGTGTCGACGACGCCGGCGCTGACGCAGTTGACCCGGATGCCGCGCGGCCCCAGCTCCTGCGCGAGACCTCGGGCGAGGGCCTCGAGCGCGGCCTTGGAGGCGCCGATGAAGGTGTAGTTCGGGATGGCCCGCTCCGAGCCGAGGCTGGTCAGGGCGACGATGGATCCGCCCGGCCCCATCAGCGGCACGGCGTTCTGCGCCAGGGTGTTCAAGGCCAGCGCGTTCGTCTCCATGCAGCGGCGGAAGTGCTTGAGTCCCATCTCCAGCGCCGGGCGGAGCACGCCGAGGGCGGCGTTGCTGACGAGGAAGTCGACCCGGTCGAAGTGCGTTTTGAACTCGCCGAAGGCTTCGGCCACGCTGTCGGGGGCGCTCACGTCCGCCTGCACCGCGAGGGCCCGCCGGCCCATGGCGCGGATCTCCGCGCAGACCGACTCGGCCTCTTCGTGGCTGTTGTAGTAGAGGATGGCCACGTCGCTGCCCGCGGAGGCCAGCTTCAGGGCCGTGGCACGACCGATCCCCCGGGATCCCCCGGAGATGAAGGCGACTTTGCCCGTAAGCGGTCCAGACATTCGAGATTGGCAGTGGAGACTGTGGTGAAGAAGGGGGACGGACTCCCGGAAAGCGAACCCGGAAATCGGCGGAGAATCTGCAACCTATCGCGCGGAGCGGGGCGAGTCAAGGATGGCGAAAACGCTTGTCAGACTCGATTTCCCGCTTTCATTGTCCGCCAGGAAGTCCAAGGCACGCTCCGGCATGACCCGCTGCCGAACGCGATGGCGCGGAACGCGCGGGGGACGAGCACGGCCTCACCTTTTGCAATGAACTCCCCGACCACCGCCTCGCTGTCTTTCGGATCGTCGCGCCTCCCTGCGACGTGGGCGGCGATGACCGCCCTCCTCCTACTCCTGCCGGTCCTGCTGTCCGCCGCCGAGGCCCCGCCTGTGGGCGAGCCCTTTCCGCGGGCGGTGTCGAGCTACGACGATCCCGAGGGCGCGGGCATCCTGGACGTGGTCAAGGCCCGCGCCGCCGCCGATCCCTTCAACGTCGTGGCGACGGCGATCTTCCTGCTCGCGGTGCTCCACACCTTCGCGACGGCGAGAATCCGCCGTTGGGCCCATCGGGTCGAGGAGCGGCACCTCGAGCAGCTCAAGACCCGTCCGCGCCCGACCGACCACGACGACGACGGTCGTCCGGACCAGGTCAGCTTCTGGGGACAGATCCTGCATTTCTTCGGCGAGGTCGAGGCCGTCTTCGGCATCTGGTCGCTCGCGCTTGGCGGGGCCATCGTCTGGTTCAAGGGAGTCGACACGGCGGTCCACTACATCGCCCACACGGTGAACTTCACCGAGCCGATGTTCGTCGTCGTCGTCATGGCCCTGGCCTCGACGCGTCCGGTCATGCGCCTGGCCGAGCAATGCCTGCGCGGAGTCGCCTCGCTCGGCGGCGGACGGCCCGTGGCCTGGTGGCTCTCCATTCTGACGCTCGGGCCGCTGATCGGCTCCTTCATCACCGAACCGGCCGCCATGACCATCTCCGCGCTGTTGCTGGGCAAGCAGTTCTACAGCCTGCGCCCGTCCAAGGGGCTGATGTACGCGACCCTGGGCCTGCTGTTCGTGAACGTCTCCATCGGGGGGACGCTGACGCATTTCGCGGCGCCGCCCGTCCTGATGGTGGCGCACGCCTGGGGCTGGGACATGGCCTACATGCTCAGCCACTTCGGCTGGCACGCGGTCGCTGGCATTCTCCTCTCGAACGCGCTCTACCTCTTCGTCTTCCGGAAGGAGCTGCTCGCCCTGAAGCCCGCCTCGCGCGTCGGCGAGCGCGACAGGCAGCCGGTTCCCGCCTGGGTGACGGCGGTCCACGTGTTGTTCCTGGCCTTCACCGTCTGGGCGGCCCACCATCCGGTCCTCTTCGTCGGCGCCTTCCTCTTCTTCCTGGCCTTCACCCAGGCCACGGCGCACCACCAGAACCGCATCGAGCTGCGCGGGCCGCTGCTGGTGGGATTCTTTCTCGGTGGACTGGTGATCCACGGCGGCCTGCAGGCCTGGTGGATCCAGCCGGTGCTGGGCAGCCTCGGCGAACTGCCCCTCTTCGCCGGCGCGACCCTCCTCACCGCCTTCAACGACAACGCGCTCATCACCTATCTGGCCACGCTGGTGCCGGGGTTCAGCGAGGAGCTGAAATACGCCGTGGTCGCCGGCGCCGTGACCGGGGGCGGGCTGACCGTGATCGCCAACGCGCCAAACCCCGCCGGACAGTCCATCCTCCAGCGCCATTTCCCTGGCGGGGTGTCGCCGCTCGGCCTGTTCCTCGGCGCCCTCGTCCCCACGCTGATCGTGGCCTTCACCTTCCTGGTGCTGTAGGGGCCCTCCGCCGCCGGGCGCTGCGGACGACGTGGCGAACCCTGTCCGGGAGGCGGGGCGTCGGGCCGAAGGAGCTCCTTGCGCACGGCCTCCCGGCTCAATACACGTCCCGCTGGTAGCGCTTCGCCTTGCGGAGGGCCTCGAGGTAGGCCTTGGCCTCTTCGGGCGTCTTCCGGCCGTGTTCGGCGATCACGTCCATGAGGGCCTGCTGCACGTCCTTGGCCATGCGCGAGGC
>CAYMMC010000292.1:0-4641 GCA_964391125.1 uncultured Akkermansia sp. | reverse complement strand
GGTTTGATTTCCGGATCGGCTCTGATTGGTCTTTCCCTGAGATGCCTCTCCAAACAATGAAACCAATCCACCATCGCCGTCTCCGTCCCTTCCGTGGCCATCGGCCATCGTCTCGTATCGTGGCATGGGCTTCCAGCCCATGCGCCGTGCCAGGACGCCGAACACCGGAACGCCTCCGTTTCAAATCGAACGCGGATCAGGAGCCTTCGGAGCCTTCCCAATCTGCATCATGGGCTGGAAGCCCATGCCACAGCCGAGCCTGCCGCAGCCTCCTTGGCGATGCCGGAAACAATCGCTGAATCGTGCAAAGACCAGGAATTGATCAACGTGGAACCTTGAACCTTGAACTTTAAACCTGAAACCCCGCCAGAAGCCATGAATCGCCGCAACTTCCTCGAACAATCCACCCTCGGCCTCGGCTGGCTCGCCTTCTCCGCCCTCGCCGCGAATCGTTCCTTCGCCTCGGTCGGCGCCAGCGGCCTCGCTCCGCGCCAGCCCCACTTCCCGGCGCGGGCGAAGCACGTCATCTTCCTGACGATGCGGGGCGGTCCCTCGCACGTCGATCTCCTCGACGAGAAGCCCGAGCTGATCCGGCACTCCGGCAAGACCTCGACGACGGGCCGCGACTCGGCGGGCGCGAAGCTGCTGGGGCCGGTCCATCCTTTCGCCAGCTACGGGAAGTCCGGCCTGCGCATGACGAGCCTGCTCCCGCGCATCGGCGAGCACGCCGACGACCTCTGCGTCATCAATTCGATGCACACCGACGTGCCGAACCACTCGCCCGCCTTCGTGCAGATGCACACCGGCAGCTTCCAGTTCGTGCGCCCCTCGCTCGGAGCCTGGTCGGTCTACGGCCTCGGCAGCGAGAACGAGAACCTGCCCGGCTTCGTCACCCTGAACCCGCCCGCCGGGGACGGCGGGGCGCAGAACTACGGCAGCGCCTTCCTGCCGAGCATCTGCCAGGGCACGCGCCTCGGCGGAGGGCAGCTCCCCGGTCTCTACGCCGCCTTCATGAAACGGCAGGAGGCCCCCGGCCCGCCGATGAAGAACATCGCCAACCCCGAGCGCAGCGCCGCGGAGCAGCGCCGCCAGCTCGACCTGATCCGGGGGCTGAACGAACGCCGCCTCGCCCGCGAGCCGCACCAGCCCGAGGTCGAGGGGATGATCGAGTCCTTCGAGCTCGCCTTCCGCATGCAGAGCGAGGTGCCGGACACGCTCGACGTCGGCGGGGAATCGGCCGAGACCCTCGCCCTCTACGGGATCGGCAAGGAGGGCGATCTCTTCGCCCGCCAATGCCTCCTCGCCCGCCGCCTCGTCGAATCCGGCGTCCGCTTCGTCGAAGTCGCCTCGCCGGAGGGCTGGGACCACCACGCCCTCCTCTCCATGAACCTGCCGAAGGCCTGCGCCTCGGTCGACCAGGCCGTGGGCGGGCTGCTCAGCGACCTGAAGCGGCGCGGCCTGCTGCAGGAGACGCTCGTGGTCTGGGGCGGCGAGTTCGGACGCACCCCCTACGCGCCGGGACTCGACGGACGCGACCACAACCACAAGGGCTTCTCCCTCTGGATGGCCGGCGGCGGAGTGAAGGGCGGGATCCGCTACGGGGCCACCGACGAGATCGGCTACGAGGCGGTCGAGGACCCCATGCACATCCGCGACTGGCACGCCACCATTCTGCATCTGCTGGGGCTGGACCACAAGCGGCTCACCTTCAACTACGGCGGGCGGAACTTCCGGCTTACGGAGACGGGGGGAGAGGTGGCGAAGGGCATCCTCTTGTAGCGCGGGCCCCCTCCCGCATGAGACCCTCCTCCCTCCTCCTCGCCCTCTGCGGTCTGCCCCTCGCCGCCGCCACCGCCACGGAGCCCTGCCGCATCCGCGTGGTCGACGGGGAGAACGGCTGGCCGGTGCCGCTGGTGGAGCTCCGGACGACGCACAACGTCTCCTTCTTCACCGACAACGCCGGGGTCGTGGCCTTCGACCTGCCCGAGCTGATGGGCGCCGAGACTTGGCTCCACCTCTCCGCCGACGGCTACGAGGCCAAGGCCGACGGCTTCGGCAACCGCGGCTTCCGCTTCGTGTCCGAGCCCGGCGGGACGCACGAGACCAAGGTCGAACGCACCATCGTGGCCAAGCGGCTGGGGCGGCTCACCGGCGGCGGGATCTTCGGCGAAAGCCAGAAGCTCGGCGAGCATTCGGATTGGCGGGAAAGCGGCATCCTCGGCTGCGACAGCGTGCAGAGCACCCTCCATCGCGGAAGACGGTTCTGGGCCTGGGGGGACACCATCGTGCCGCGCTACCCGCTCGGCCTCTTCCACATGAGCAGCGCGACGACGGCGCCGCAGCCGCTCGAGTCCTTCGAGCCGCCCCTGAAGCTGGCCTTCGACTACTTCCGCGACGAGGCGGGCCGCGTCCGCAGCGTCGCCGACGTCTTTCCCGACGATCCGGGGCCGACCTGGGTGAGCGGCTACGTCAGCCTGCCCGACGCGGAGGGGCGCGAGCGCCTCGTCGGCCACTACGCGAAGATCGAGCCGCCGATGAGCGCCTACCGCGTCGGACTCTGCGTCTGGAACGACGAGAGCGGAAGCTTCGAATCGGTCGAGGTGCTCTGGGACAAAAAGGACGGCGGCTCCGAACCGAAGCGGCAGCCGGTGGGCCATCCTTCCTTCTGGACGGACGAAAGCGGGAAACGCTGGCTCCTCTTCGGCGACCCGCTCCCGACCCTCCGCATGCCCGCGAGCTTCGAAGGCTGGCGCGACCCTTCGCAATGGGAGGCGCTGACGCCCCAGAGGACTTTCGAGAGCGCCGAGGGACGCGAGGTGACGCCGCATCGGGGCTCCGTCGCATGGAGCGCGTTCCGCAAGCGCTGGATCGCCGTCTTCGGCGAGATCAAGGGCGAGCCCTCCCTGCTGGGCGAGCTTTGGTATGCCGAGGCCGATTCGCCCCTCGGCCCCTGGGGCAGGGCGGTCAAGGTGCTGAGCCACCGCCGGCTCAGCTTCTACAATCCGAGGCTGCATGCCGAGTTCACCCCGGAGGATTCGCCCGTCCTGCTCTTCGAGGGCACCTACACGCACAGCTTCTCCGGCGAACCGAGGCAGACGCCCCGGCACGACTACAACCAGATTCTCTACCGCCTCGACCTCGACGACCCCGCCCTGGCGCCGGCGAGGTAGCGTCCCCTCTCCGACGCCGCGGGTCTGATCCGCGACGGCTGGCATCCCATGCCCGCCAACCTCCCCGCCGCCATGATCAACCACCTCGTGGGAATACGGATGGAACGAGCGCTGGGCGGAAACAAGGCGGCGGAAGAACTCAGCTACGAAAAGCTCCACGGTGCCCTGCCGCTTCATCATCAGGCAGCCAAACGCTGGGAGGAACTCCTCGCATTCCCACCCTTCATGAACCAGGTCCACCTCAGAACGCCGACGCGAACCTGCTCTACCGGCGCTTTGGAGTGCGGTGCCCCGCGCCGCTTTGGATCGAATCCGGCAAGAAGGTCCGAAGTTTCCCCCGTCCTTCGCAGTTGCCTCGGCGTTCGAATCCAAAGCGCCGGGAACCGGCGCGCTCCATGTCGCTGCGCGGGGTCCGGAGGGACAAGGGCCGTTTCCGAATCCCATTTCCAATCTTCGCTCAACCTGACGCCCGGCTGGAAGCCCATGCCGCACATGCACGCGACGCAGGAGGCTTCTCGGCTCGAGTCGGCTGGACCATGCCTCGTCCCCGTTTCTCGTGAGCAGAAAAAGGTGGACCGCTGATCGGGGTTGTTCCACGTTGCTCGGCAAGATATGGGACTCCGAGTTGCACTCTTGACGGCGGTCGCAATCCTTGGCCTTGCCGCTTGCCGCCGGATCGGGAACGATAGGATGGATGGACCCAAGCTGCTGGTGGAGGCGGAAAAGTTGGTCGAAAGCGCGAAGTTGGAGGATTTGCGCCGGATTCGGTCCGGGGAATCCAGCAAGGTTTTGGGATCTTACGATCTTCCAAGGCATCTATGGCCCGAGGCCATAGCAACGCTGAAGCCGGCCGCAGTGAGGTATAGTTACCGAGGGCTTTGGGTTCTCGACTCTAAGTGGGTAAGCAAGGAACGTGGAATCTTCATTCCTGCCGAAGAATGGAGGGCATCGGTTGATTTGCCGGAATTGGCACCAGGGGTTTTCGAATATCATTCTGAATAAAATCCGGAACACGATGTCGCCCTTCACGGGCGGTTGTGAGTGGGCTTGGGCGTCCAAAGGGATGCGGGACAGGTGGGGGGCGGTCCGCCCTACTCCTCCCCGGCGGCCTGCTTCTGCTCCCAGCGGTAGGTCTGGCCGTCCTCGGCGGCGACTTCGATCCACTCGCCGGGGAAGGACTTGCGCTGCCAGTGCCGCCATTGCTCCTCGCGGATCTTCTCGAGGGCGGCGCCCTTCTCGTCGGCCTCGTGGCGCATCAGGGTCTCGCGATCGAGGTTCTCCGCCTCCACCGTCTTCTCGACGTAGTCGCCGTATTCCCCGGCGGGGCGGTTGCGGATGGAGAGGAGGCCGGAACGGCCCTCGCCGACGAGGCGGCTGTTCTTCAGCTCCTGGATCTCGGACATGCGGTCGCGGCGGCGGTCCATCGCGGACCGGAAGTCGGCGGCGGTCTCGGCGGCCTTCTTGTCGGCGG
>CAYMMC010000291.1:0-4652 GCA_964391125.1 uncultured Akkermansia sp. | reverse complement strand
AGGGGGCCTCGGCACCGCGAACCTCCTGCTCCGCGCCACCGATCCCGACGGAAACCACGTCGATTTCAATCTGCCGGTGAGAATCGACGATTTCAATGCCCCCTCCTTCCGCCTCACCTCGCTCCGCTCGGTGAAGCCCTACGGCACCGTTCTCGCGCGCGGCAGGGCCAAGGACGACGTGGGTCTGGGCAAGTGGCGCTACCGGATCAACAACAAGCGATGGATGAACGGCGGCAGGCTGCGGGGCAAGTCCGCGACCATGAAGGCGAAGATGAGGGGCTTCAAACGCGGCCGCAACCTCATCCGCATCGAAGTCATCGACGGGAGGAAGAACAGCTCCGGAATCCTGAGGATGCGCGTCACCTTCGCCTGAGGGCGGAGTGGGCGGAGAGTCGGCGCGGTGGAGGAACGCAGGCCGACGGGCAACGCGGTCGCGAAGGGGACGGGGCGGCGATCGGCCTGGCCGCGCCCGCGGCGGGGGAGCCGGGCCCCCAAGCACGCAAAAGGTGGCAAAATCCTCCTCGCCTTTTGATGCCCCCTGTGCCTTTTTGCAGCCATTCCCCCGATCCGGGCCGGAGCCGGATCGCCCCGTCCCGACAAGATCCCCCACAGCCATGAACCGCCGTCTTTGCCAATTCGCACCCCTCCTTCTCGCCACCGTCATGCCGGGCATCGCCCCGACCGACGCCATGTCCGAAGACGCCCCTCGCATCAACCGCTTCGTCGATCGGATGGAGTCGGGCAAGCCCGCCTTCGGCGTCTTCTCCTCGAACATTTCCCTCAGGGCGGGAGCCGGCATGAGCGGGAGCGGGCTCGATTTCGTGATCATCGACATGGAGCATTCCCCATACGATCCGACCCGTCTCGAGAGCTATCTCGTGGGCATGACGAGCAAGGCGGCGGTGCTCAGGGACGGCCTGCAGATGCGCACCGCCCCCTTCGTGCGCGTGCCGGCGGCAGGACGCGAGCAGCTCCAGTTCGTCATCAAGCAGGTCCTCGACCTCGGTCCCGTCGGCATCGTCGTGCCCCACGTCGACACCCCCGAGGACGCCGTCGCCATGGTGCAGGCCTGCCGCTTTCCCCAGCTCGAGGACGCGCCCGACCACGAGCCGAAGGGGCTGCGCGGGGTCGGCTACGGCTGGGCGGCCCGCCAATGGGGCCTCTCCGGCGGCGAGTATGCCGAGCGCGCCGACCTCTGGCCGCTCGATCCCAAGGGCGAACTGGCCCTCTGGCTCATGGTCGAGAGCGCCTCGGCCGTCGAGCATATCCGCGCCATCGCCGCCACGCCCGGCGTCGGCGGGCTCTTCGTCGGACCCTCCGACCTCGCCTTCTCCCTCGGGGTGCCGTTGGGCGACCCCTCCGTGGAGACGGCCATCGAGAAGGTCGTCGCGGCGGCGAAGGAGGCGGGCGTTCCCCTCGGCACCCTTTGCGGCGCCGGCGAGGTGGAGAAGCGCCTCGGCCAAGGCTTCGACTTCCTTGCCGTCGGCGGAGACGGCGGGCTCTCCGGCGGCGTGCAGGAAGCGCTGAAAAAGGGGAGGGCGTTCAAAAAGGCGGAGTGAGCCCCCTCCGGTGGGGACGGGAGCCGCTCTCCCGCTTGATTCCCCGCCGTTCCCGCCGACCCTTGGCCCCGCATGGGCGGTATCCGCAAAGCCTTCATCCTCGGGGCCGGACTCGGGACGCGGCTGCGGCCGCTGACCGAGTCGCTCCCCAAGCCGCTCGTGCCGGTGTGGAACCGCCCCCTCATCGCCTACGCGTTCGACCACCTCGTCCGCGACCTGGGCGTCGAGTCCTTCGCGGTGAACACCCACCACTGTCCCGAGGCCTATGCCGAAGCCTTTCCGGACGGCGCCCACTCGGGCCGTCCCATCCATTTCCGCCACGAGCCCGTCCTCCTCGACACGGCGGGCGGGCTCGACAATCTGCGCGACTGGCTCCCCCGCGACGAGTCCTTCGTCGTCTACAACGGCGACATCCTCACCGACCTGCCTCTCGGCCCCGCCCTGGAGCGCCATCGGAGCAGCGGCGACCTCGTGACGATGGTCCTCCGCTCGACGGGCGAGGAAAGGCGAGTCGGCTTCGACGCGGAGAGCGGGAAGGTGGTGGACCTCCGCGGCGTCCTGGCGCCGGACTGGCCCCATCGCTACCAGTTCACCGGCATCTATCTGGTGTCGCCGGGATTTCTCGACCGGCTGCGTCCGGGGAAAATCGAATCGGTGGTCCTGCCCATGCTCGAGGCCATCCGCGCGTGCGGCGGCGTCGGCGGCGTCCTCGTGGACGAAGGCGACTGGAGCGATCTCGGCGAACGCGGGGCCTACCTCGACGCCCTCGCCACGATGGCGAGGGGCTTTCCCGGGGGCGTCGGCGCGGGGGCCGCGCCGCGCCTCTCGCCGACTGCGGAGATCGATCCGAGCGCGGCGATCGACGCCCTCTCCTCCGTCGGCGCGGGCGCCAAGGTCGGCGCGGGCGCCGTGCTGCGGGCCTCCGTGGTCTGGCCCGGCGCCGTCGTCGCCGCCGGGGCGAGGCTGGATCGGGTGGTCGTCCGCAACGGAAGGACCGCACGGGGGCGCCTGGCCGATCTCGATGTCTGATGTGGATTCTCGATGCGGGTTCGCGGGAGAATGCCGGAGAAAGACGCGCTTTTTTCAAAAAACGCCAACATCCCGCGATCCAGTGCGTCTAAAGGGTGGCAAAAGCACCCGATCGGGGTGATGATTCGAAAACCATCAGGCCTTGGAAAAGATCGACATTCCCAGAAAAACGGTCTACCGGCTCTCTCTCTACCAGAGGTGCCTGCAGAAGCTGCGCGACCAGAAGGTCGAGACGGTTTCGTCGGAGGATCTCGCCCGCGCCGCCGGAGTGAAGCCCACCCAGCTCCGCAAGGATCTCGGGCACGTCGGGCAGTTCGGCACCCGCGGCCTCGGCTATTCCGTCACGACGCTCTCCGACGCGATCTCCGGCGTCATGGGGCTGACCGTCCTCCAGCCCGTCGTGATGGTGGGGGTGGGCAACCTCGGCTCGGCGCTGCTGCGCTACAGCGGCTTTCGGAAGGAAGGCTTCGAGATCATCGCCGCCTTCGACGCCGATCCCGCCCACGTCAAGGCGACGACCGACCAGATGGGCGTCCCCGTCTACGACGTGCGCGACCTGGGCCGCTACGTGAGCCAGCACGGCGTGCGCATGGCCATCATCGCCGTGCCGGAGGCGGCCGGGCAGGGGGTCGCCGACGTCCTCGTCGAGTCCGGGGTGCAGGCGATCCTGAACTTCTCCCCCGCCGTCCTCAACCTGCCCGACGAAGTCGTCGTGAACCAAGTCGATCTCGCGGCGGAGCTGCGCAGCCTCAGCTTCTTCGCGAGCTGAACCTGTTCCGTGAGATGGCGCGGACGGTTTGGGTCGAGGTGCCATACGAGGGCGCCTTCTCGCTCCGCGACACCCTGAAATCGGGCCAGATCTTCCACTGGGAGGCGCACTCGATAGACGGAAGGGAGGGCTTCGCCGGCTGCGTCGGAGCGGGGCCGCCCGCCTTCGCTTCGCAGGACGCGGAGAACGGCGCCGTCCTCGTCCCCGCCGCCGACGCCGCGCGGGTGGCGCGCTACTTCGGGCTCGACCACGCCCCGTCGGACGTCCACGCCGCCTTCCCCCCCGAGGACCCCGTCCTGCGCGAGGCGATCGCCTTCTGCCCCGGCATCCGCGTGGCGCGGCAACCGCTCTGGGAATGCCTCGCCACCTTCATCACCTCCTCGATGAAGCAGGTCGCCCACATCCGCGCGATCTCGCTCGCGCTGCGCCACCGCTACGGCGAGCGGCACGAGCTCGCGGGCCGGGCCTTCTTCTCCTACCCGACGCCCGAGGCGCTCGCCGCCGCCGGCGAGGAGGCGCTGCGGGCCTGCGCCCTCGGCTACCGCGCCAAGTCGCTCCACCTCGCCGCCCGGGCCGTCGCGGAGGGCGAGCTCGACCTCGGCGCCATCGAGCGCGAGCCCTCCCTGGCGCGCGCCCGGGAGGGGCTGATGGCCCTGCACGGAGTCGGGGAGAAGATCGCGGATTGCGCCCTGCTCTTCGGCGCGGGACGCTGGGACGCCTTCCCCGTCGACGTCTGGATGGAGCGCATCCTGCGGGAGCGCTACCGGAAGCGCCTCAAGGGCGCGAAGCTGCGGACTTGGGCGTCGAAGCATTTCGGCCCCCATGCCGGCTACGCCCAGCAATACCTCTTTCATTTCTCGAGGAAGACGCTTTAATTCGACGACTTCCAGCCATGTCGGAGCCGCAGAAGATGTTTGCCAGCGTTTCGGGCGCCTTCGTCGCGCACGTGGTGCTGCTTCTGCTCGTGATCGTGCTCCCTCGGGCCGACTCCGCCGGCGCCTTCAAGGGGCATGCCGAGGGCGGCGGAAACGTGCGCGAGGTCACCGTGATGATGGCCGACCTGATGGAGCGGCTCGAACGCGAGCGCCTCGCCGAGGCGGCCGAGCCCGATCTCCCGCCGGCCCGCCCCTTCGCCTCCACCGACGCCAACCGCCCCGAGACGGTCGCTCCGGAGCAGGCCAGATACGAATCCGACCGCAACACCAGCGCGGCCTCGCGCCTGCGCCCCGACGAGTCCCAGCCCCAGCGCGACGCCCCGACCCTCGCCGGAGACAGCCCCTTGCCCCACCTCACGC
>CAYMMC010000290.1:0-4667 GCA_964391125.1 uncultured Akkermansia sp. | reverse complement strand
CTCGACGAGAAAGCCGGGGCCAAGCGCGAATCGCAGCCCCTCGACGGTCGCCGCCCCCAGCGGGAACCGCGCCCGGATCACCGGCCGGAGGTCTCCGCGTCCTTCCGCATCCTCGCCCGCATCCGTTCGATCAGGCGGGCACGGCGATGTTCTTCGGCCGTCGGGTCGGTTTTCTCGGCGGTTTGCCCGGACCATATCCTCGCGAACTCCGCATCGCCGATGGCCCCGCCCCTCTCCTCCTCGAGACGGATATGCAGGAGCGCTTTTTGGCGATCCACCACCGTCCTTTCCCCGGGCAGGTCGCTCTCGCCCCAGACCCAGTCGCCCGATATCCGGTCCAGCCGACCCCGCGTGCCCCGCTCCACCGTCCCGAGATCGTCGCGCCGGTTCCATCCCACGGAATAGAGCCGGTAGCCCGCCCCATCCGTGAAATAGCGCAGAGGGTCTTTGGCGAAGGGATCGCGGGGAATCTCGAGGTCCAGGCTCCCGAGCGAGTCAGGATAGGCCCCGTGAACGAGCCGGTGGGCCTCCAGCGCGCAGGCGATCTGCGCCATCTCCCAATCCAGATACACTTCGGCGAGACGCCGGGAGATGCCAGCTTGCGGGTAGAGCGAATCGGAGAGCAGAAAGGTCTCCGGCTTCCGGAAGTCGGGGAGGCTCGTCCCCGGCCCGGTCCAGCTCGTGAAATCGAGCTGCCGCCAAGGGATCACGCCATAGGAGTGGATCCAGCGGATCGATTCGGCGGCGTTCAGATCGATCCAGCCGCCGGGGGCGACTCTCGCGACGAGGAGCCTCATCGCAGGATCGCCGTTCCCCCAGAACAAGCTCTCGGCGAGTTCGCGGCGTCCCCGGATCGCTTCGAAACGCCGCTTCGCGAGCTCGATGCCGGCACGGCAGGAAGCCTCGATCGATTCCCGCAACGGCAGCATGGCCAATTGCCCCTGCAGGGTGAGAAGCTCCTCCGCCGTCCATTGCCCCCGCCGGAGGCCGAATTCGACCGCGCGGACCAGTTGCGGCACCCACTTCAAGACGCTGAGTTCGCTCGATACCCGTCTCCTGGCCAATATTCCCTCGACCAGACGAAGGTGGATCGTGAAGGACTCATGGAAAACCTCGGCCTCTCCGGCATTGATCGCCGCCGCCATACGCAGGGAGAGGAGCTGGAACAGCGACTGCAGCTCCCAGGACTGGGGAGACGCCCACTCTCCCGCGAAAGGCCCGTCTTCGACGAGGACGCTCCTGACGAGGGAGCGGGGGCGTTTCGCGGCCTCGGCCAGCTCCGCCAGTTCCTCCCCGAACCGGCCCTCGATCGCCGCGAGGATCTGCCGGGAGGGGCTTGCTGCCCGGTCCGGGATGTCGAATCCCTCGGCGGACCGCAGCAAGGCCGCCCAGACGACAAGATCGGCAGGCGTTTCGGACAGGGCGGACTCCGGCTCCCCTGCGGGAATGGGTTTCGGAAAGTAGCCGTATCTCAGCAAATCCCCGTTCGGAAGGGAAACCTCCCGAAGCCGTTCGAGCCCCTCCGAGTCATGGAAGACCCATGCATTCGTCGGGACATCGAGATGGAAGTCGTTCAGGCAGGCCAGGATCGGAGCTTCATAGACATTTTCCTCGTCGGGGATTTCCCCCTCGTCGCGAAAGCCCTCGGGCCACGGATCGGCGGTGGCGAGGGCGTAGGCCTCCTCCAGCGCGGCGCGGCCACGGAAGTTCTCGATCCCGTAGAGTCCGAAGCCGACGAACAGGAGCACCCCGAGGCCCACCAGAACGAGGAGGCGTCCGATTTTTTTCGGGGATCTCGCGTGGCAGGGTTCCGAATGCTCCGGCATGGCTCCGATCATGAAGCGGCGCCGGCGGAACCGGAAAGAAAAAACGTCCGGCGATTTCGAGAAGGCATCGCTTCCCATCCCGCCAACTTTCCACTGGCGCGGCTTTGGATTCCGCGCCATAGCTTCGCGGGACCCGTCGGTCCCCTCCCCTGAATCCCAGCTCCTTCCACCCCATGTCCACCCCTGCCTATTTCGTTGTCTCCCGCGAACAGCACGAGGAACTCGTCGCCGCCGCCTACCGGCATCGCGGCTACCTCGCCGACGAAGCCGCCGCCGCCGCCCGCATGTGCAGCGAGGCCTCGTGGCACGGCATCCGCACCCACAACGCGCTGAAGGCCCTCCACCTCGACGAGCTCTTCGGCAGCGGCGGCGGGGGCTGCGCGCCCGGCGCCCAGATCGAGATCCGCGAAACCCGCTTTCCCGCCGTGCAGAGCTGGAACGCCAACCGCAAGCTCGGCCAGGCCGTCGCCTGCGAGGCCATCGAGACCTGCATCCGTCTCGCCGACCAATACGGCTGCGGCACCGTCGCGGTGGACAACGCCTTCCACTATCTCTGGGGCGGCGGCTACGTGATGGACGCGGCCAAGCGCGGCTACATCGCCTACACCAACTGCACCTCGACCCTCGCCGAGGTCGTGCCCTTCGGCGGCAAGTTCCCCACCCTCGGAACCAACCCGCACAGCTGGGGCTTCCCCACCGTCGAGGCGCTCGGCTATCCCGTCGTGATCGACTGGGCCACCTCCGAGATCGCCATGGGCAAGGTCGAGCAGTACAAGCGCGAGAACAAGAAGCTCGAATCCCCCTTCGGCGTCGACAAGGACGGCAATCCCACCGACGATCCCTTCGCGGTCGTCGCCCTGCTTCCCTTCGGCCGCCACAAGGGCTACGGCCTGGGGCTGCTCAACGAGCTCTACGGCGCCGCCATCGGCGGCTCCCTGCCGACCTTGCGCGGGCGGACCGCCAAGGCGGAGGGCACCGGCGAGAAGACGACCTGCGTCTTCTACTTCCAAGTCGTGCATCCCGAGGCGATCTCGGGCGGCGACTTCTCCCACGGACGCACCCAGGCGGAGAACATCGCCGCCGTGCTCGGGGACGTCTTCGGCCACGGCAACGAAGGCTGCATGCTCCCCGGAACGATCGAGGCGAACAGCGCCAAGCTGAGCGAACGGGCCGACGGGCTGCTTTTCACCGAGGCCGAGGTGAAGGGCTTCGTCCACCTCGCCGAAGAATGCGGGATCGACGCCGGCGCGTGGGATCCGGCCAAGCTGCCGACGGCGGGCTGAGCGAGCGCCCCCCTGTCCGCCCTTCGACGAGGCGAAAGCGGCGCCCCGCCCAAGCCAAAAAAAACCGGACCGTCGCGCGACGGTCCGGCTTTCACAAAAAAGAGCGTTGCGGTGGATCCGCGGTCCTGGAATCAGTAGCGGTAGCCGGGCTGCGGTCCGTAGTATTGCTGCTGCTTCTTCTCCTTGTTCGAGCCGATGGCCGCACCGCCGAGACCGCCGACGGCGCCGCCAATGAGGGCTCCGGTGCCGCGGTTGCCGTCTCCGGCGACGAGGGCGCCGATGCCGGCTCCGGCAGCGGCGCCAGTGGCGGCGCCTTTTTGGGTGGGGGAGCATCCGACGAAGGCGAAGGACGCGGCGAAGCAGAGGGCGATCAGGGTATGGGCTTTCATGGCGGGAGAACTTCGCTTTTCTTAAATAAATTTTCAAGCAGCGATTTCAAGACATTCGCTCCCGCCGCAGGCGTCGGAAACGGCTTCGGGCGTAGATCGGGAATCGGACCGTAGCCGACGAATTCCGAATCCGACCCTTCTTTCGGCACTTCCCAGTCGAAGACGCTCACGCCGTGGATCTTCTTTCCCCGGTAGCGCCGCCCGCTGCTCGCTCCGAAAACGACGCCCTCGCCGTCGGCTTTCAGAGTGCCGAGATAGATCATCACATGCGAAATGGGTGGGTCGCGGTCGCCGGTCTCGTAGGCGCCCGTCCAAAAAAGCAAGTCGCCAGGCTGGAGTTTCGCGAAGACAGAATCCTCCGTCGTCTTCGCGTCGGGCGTCGGGACGAATTCTCCCGCCTCTCTCGCCCATTCGTAGAAATCGTAGGAGGAGCGCGGCAGATCCTCCATCCCCCATCGGACCAAAGCGGCCTGCACCGTCCCGGAGCAATCCATGCCCCAGTTGTCCGGAGAATTCGATCCGAACTGGTAGCCGAGCTTCTTCCTCGTCAGCCCCAAAGCGACCTCGATCAGTTTTCTCACCTCCGGCGCTTCGGTCTCGTACTCGACCAGATCCTCCGGCTCGATCGTGGCGGTGGCGATGGTGCGCCCTTCTCCCGCGGACGGGAGGACAAGAAGCCACCACGCCAAGGCGAGCGTTCGTCCGCGCCACGGGAATCGTCCTCCGGATGCAGGCGAACGGACGCGAAAGACGCCTTTCGCACCGCCGTGCTCATCCACGGATACGGGCAGCCAGCTTGGGTCCATCTTCGAGCTTCGATTTTCTTTGCAGACTCTACCATGGACCGCCCATCTTCGACAACACGGCTTCCGGTTGAATCTCCACGGGTCACATCCATGAAGCGCTCATGCCGGCTTTGGGGGCGACCCGGGGCCGGATGGCCCATCATGCCGGAAAAGGGCGCGTCTCGAAGGCGCCGTCGATCTCACCGAGATCTGCCGATCTAGGCCTGATCGACGAGGATCCGGGGCACCGGCAGGATCTGCTCCGCCACCTTGTCGCCTGCCGACAGGTCGGCAGTCCCCATTGGTTGAAGTTGGAGAATTGGATCCGTTCCGTCTAATCAGAGGTTGGCCGTGCCCCCGAGCTCGTCTCGATGCATTCCGACG
>CAYMMC010000289.1:0-4671 GCA_964391125.1 uncultured Akkermansia sp. | reverse complement strand
GATGACTCCGCTTGGCACGAAAGCGACGGTCTCGCGCCGCCTTTTCGCCGACGGTGTCGGGAAACTTTCCCCCTCTTCCCCGACTGCATGGATCGGAAGCCCATGCTACATTAAGCCTCCCCTCTTCGCACTGACGGTCCCCAGGAAGGGAGCCGCCCATGGCTCCAGCCCTCCCTCCCGTCAGAAGTCCCCTTTGAGCGCCGCCCGCGTCGATGCGGTCGAACTTTCCCAACCCCCCATGCCGCCAAACGCCCATCCCCGCCCGAGGTCGCTGACCTCGGCTACAGATCCAATCCCGAGGAACGCGCCAGCGTCCGGTCGGACGGTCCCGGTCGCTCTCGCCTGCGCCCTCCTCCTCCCCGCCTGCGGCGAACGCGACACCCCCGGCTTGGTTGAGAGGCCGCTCTCGGCCTTCGAGCGCGAGTTCCGTCTCGTCGACACGAGCATGGAGCGCTTCCGCTATTCGACCCGGCCCTCCGCCTCCGCTGACGAATCCCCCAAGCCCACCGGCCTCGTCTACGAGACCCCGGAAGGCTGGACCGAGCATCCCGGCGCCCCGATGCGCGACATCAACTTCACCTTCGGCGAGAAGGGCGAGGGCGAATGCTACGTCGCCCGCCTCCCCGGCGCCGGCGGCGGTCTCGCCGCGAACGTGAACCGCTGGCGCGCCCAGATGGGGGCGGCCCCGCTCTCCGACGAGGAGGTCGCCGCCCTGCCGACCCGCTCGCTCTTCGGCCAGCCCGCCCGCTTCGTCGCCGTGAACGGCTCCTTCTCCCCCGGGATGGGCAGCAGCGAGAGCTTCCCCGACTACCGCCTCGTCGGTCTCATCCTCTCCGCCGAGGCCGGGGCCGTCTTCGTGAAAATGACCGGCCCGCAGGAGCTCGTCGAACAGAACGGCGCCGCCTTCGACCAATTCGTCTCCTCGCTCGACGTGAATCTCAACTGACCGCCTCCACATGCCCACCCCCACCAAGCAAGCGACGAGCCGGCCTCCGGGAAGCTGGCCCCGCCGGATCTACCGCTTCTTCGCCTCCTTCAAGCTCGCCACCGTCGTGCTCGTGCTGATGACCGTGGTGACGCTGTTCGGCACGCTCGGCCAGGTCGAGCACGGCCTCCACGCCGCCAAGGCGAAGTACTTCCACTCCTTCTATTTCGTGGAGACCTTCAAGGGCGTTCCCCTGCTCTTCCCCGGCGGCCTCCTCCTCATGCTGGTCCTCTTCGTGAACATGACTCTCGGCGCCATCGTGAAGGTGAAGAAGCGCTGGAAGGGCGCGGGACTGCTCATCTCGCACTTCGGCATGCTCATGCTCCTGGCCGGCGGCTTCGTGACCTGGGCCTTTTCCACCGACGGCTACATGGCCCTCTATCCCGGCATGACGAGCGACCGGGTCGAGAGCTACCGCGATTGGCAGCTCGAAATCGCCCCGATCTCGCAGGAGGGCGTCGGGGAGAAGGCCTGGATCTATCCCTCCGAGCTGCTCGACACGATGCGGCCCGACGAGCAGCGCGTCATCCATGCCGAAAGCCTGCCCTTCGACGTCGTCATCAACGGCTATTCGAAGAACGCCACCCCGGTCCCCACCTCCGCCCCCGTCGCCGCGGGCGTGGCCGGCAAGGAGATCGACGGCTTCAAGCTCTCCCCGCAGAAGCCCTCGAAGGAGGCCGAGCAGAACCTGCCCGGCTGCTTCATCGAGATCCGCCCGAAGGACGGCGGCCCGTCCGTCGAGGCGATCCTCTGGGCCGGGTCCTACAAGTTCGATCCCCGCGAGAAGCCCATGCCCTTCACCTTCACCGTCGGCGACCAGCTCTACGGCGCCCTCCTCGTCAAGAAATCGTGGACCGTCCCCTTCGAGGTGCGGCTCGACGAATTCGTCTTCGAACGCCATCCCGGCATCACCACGGCCCGGAACTACGAGAGCCGCGTCACCCGGATCGAGGAGGGGCAGCCCGACAAGCCGCTCGAAATCAAGATGAACGAGCCGATGCGGTACGCCGGCTACACTTTCTTCCAGGAATCCTTCGGCCCCGGCGGATCCCAGCCCGGCGACGAGATGTTCTCCCAGTTCGCGGTCGCCAACAACCCCGCCGACCAATGGCCCCTGTGGTCGCTCGTCGTCACCGGGGTCGGCCTCGGCGTCCACTTCCTCGTCATGCTCGTGAATTTCACCGTTCGCTCGCGCCAGCGGGCGAGCTCTCCACCGACCCAGCCATGAAGATCCCCGTCCTCGCCGCCGCCCTCGCCGCCGCCCTGCTGCCCTCCGCCTTCGCCGCCGACGCGCCGCAGAGCGCCTTGCAGAACTACGTCCCCTGGCAGGACGAGACCGTCCACGCCTTCGAGAACCTCCTCGTGCAGCAGGACGGCCGGGTGAAGCCCCTCTACACCGTGGCCCGCTTCACCCTGCTCCAGTTCACCGGCAAGTCGACCGTGTCCTTCCAGACGCAGGACGGCGAGAAGCACCGCCTCCACTACGCCGCCTGGCTCCTCGACGTGCTCTTCCGCGGAGAGGTCGCCAAGGACCTGCCCGTCTTCGTCGTCGACGATTCCGAGGTCGTCGTGCAGATCGGCGTCTCGCCCAAGTCGAAGCGCGACCGCTACTCCTACAACGAGCTCCTCCCCGGCCGGGCCAAGCTGGCCGAGCTGGGCGCCCAGTACGCCGAGAAGGAAAAGCAGTACCGGGACAGCGAGAAGGATCCGCAATACGAGCTCGAACGGATCGAGGGCATGATCCTCACCCTCGGCCGGAACGTCAGCTCCTTCGAATACCTCGTGGGGCAGTTCGGCTTCGCCCGCCAGGACGGCTTCCTCGTCAACGCCAACATCCTTCCGCCCGAGCTCGTCGAGCTATCCAAGCGCCTCGACACCGTCGAAATGCTCGACAAGATGCCCGAGATGGACATCGACCGGCTCGTCCAGACGATCCGCCAGCAGCCCGGCGAGACGGAGGAGGAGCGGATGTTCTCCGGCGCCCTGCGCCTCTTCTTCTTCCACGCCAACTCCGCCCGGGGGCTGAACTTCTTCCCCCCGCAGGATCCCGAGGACGAAGTCTGGGGATCCGCCGGCGACCTCCTCCTCGCCGGCCTCGAATCCAAGGAGCAGCGCCCCTGGGCGATGGAGCAGCTCTCCGAGATCCAGAAGCTCGCCCAAGCGCAGAAGGAGGGCGAGCCCGCCTTCCTCGCCGCGCTTCAGGCCTACTCCGGCAAGCAGCGCGACGCCGCCGAGGCCCGCGGCGAGGGAACCCACTCGAAGCTCGAAATCCAGCTCTACCGCGGCAAGTGGTTCTCGAACTCCCTCGTCTGCTACGTCCTCGCCTTCGTCGTGATGGCCTTCAGCTGGCTCACCCCGGGGAGCAAGCTCGGGCGGACCCTCCTCCTCGCGGCGGGCGTGCTCGCCTTCGTCGGCCTCGTCCTGAACGCCTACGGCATCACCCTGCGCTGCATCATCCGGGAGCGCCCCCCCATCACCAACCTCTACGATACCGTCCTCTTCATCACCGGAACCGCCGTGCTCCTCGGCCTCTTCCTCGAATACGCCACCCGTCTCGGCGTGGGCACGCTCGTCGCCGTCTTCTCGGGGCTGCTCGGCATGTTCCTGGCCATGAAATACGAGGCCAAGGAGGCGACCGACACCATCACCCAGCTCATCGCCGTGCTCGACACGAACTTCTGGCTCGCCACCCACGTGACCGTCATCAACATCGGCTACGCCGCCGGCCTCGTCGCCGCGATCATCGGGCTGATCTACCTGTCGAGCCGCTTCGCCGCCCTCTTCCACGGACGCGAGAACGGCGCCTTCCACCGCTCCCTCACCCGGATGAACTACGGCGTCATCTGCTTCTGCCTCTTCTTCTCCCTCGTCGGCACCGTCCTCGGCGGGATCTGGGCGAACTACAGCTGGGGCCGCTTCTGGGGCTGGGACCCCAAGGAGAACGGCGCCCTCATGATCTGCCTCTGGAGCCTCGTGATCCTCCATGGACGCATGGCCGGCTGGATTCGCGACATCGGCGTCCACATGAACAGCATCGTCCTCGCCATGATCGTCACCTTCAGTTGGTGGGGGGTGAACAACCTCGGCGTGGGCCTGCACAGCTACGGCTTCACCGAAGGCGTCTGGGGGGCTCTCTACTCCTCCTGGGCCGTCCTCGGGGTCTTCATGGCCATGGGCGTGGCGGTCTGGTATCGCGAACGGAAGGCGAAGGCGACGAAGGCCGAGCGCAGGAGGCCCCCCGCCTCCGGACAGACGGCGACGGCCTGAGATGATTCAACGGCTCAATGCGGCATAATGGGATGAAGGGCGCATCCCGCCGGATGTGGCATGGGCTGGAAGCCATGCTGCGCCAAAGCCAGCGCAGCTCCTTCATTCTCCAATAGAGAACCCCCCGGCTCTGCCGGGGAGACTATCAAGGTTTGACCTATCCTGCGGTTCTCATCCATGTGGGGGAGGGGTTCGACGGACGATCTTGCCGCGAAACGCGGTAGGGCCGCGCGGCCCGCGCGGGCAATCGGGCGTCCCCGCGACCTTCGTTCCCCGAGCGGGCCGCTCGGGGCTACCCTGAGCAGCGTGGCAGGATGATGAAAATGGCGGGAAAGGCTTTCGAGGTCTTCCGAGGAACGATGTCATACGGTTTAATGGTTTGATTCGGCATCACGGGCGAAGGGCACGCCTCGCCGAAT
>CAYMMC010000288.1:0-4674 GCA_964391125.1 uncultured Akkermansia sp. | reverse complement strand
TGGCGTAGTCGGACACCGTGTTCAGGCTGGGATTCGCCGCGGAGGTGTTGTTCAAGTCGCCCAGTTCGTCCGCCGACCCCATGTTTCCGGCGGCGCTACCGGGGAAGACGTAGTCCGGATCCTCGATCGTGCCCAGCAGCATCACTTCGGTGTCCGCGATCAGGCTGTTGCCGAAGGCCAGGTTCATCCGGTCCACCGAGTCGATGATGCGGGCTTCGATCTGGCTGTGGCCGCCATCGGCGATGCGGGCCGCCCTGTCGTAGCCCGTCACCAAATCCACCGTCGTGTAGCCGGGGGTGTCGCCGACGGGGACGCCCGCCCCGATCTCGTCCGGGTCCCCGTCGCCGGACTCCTCGGGTGCCTCCCCCGGATCGCCGCATTCGGCGGTCATGCTCGCGCCGTCCAACTCCCGCACCATCAGGTAGCCGGTCGAAAGGATGCGGTATTCGATGTGCTGGTCGATGTCGTAGCGGGACACGCTGCCGTGGACGATGCCGTCGTGCAGCACCAGTTGCGCCACACTGGTCTGCGGCTCCCCATCGACCGCCCCCTGGAGGGTGCTCGTCGTTCCTCCCCGACTTTTGATCGAGGCGATGTTCAGCACCAGCGCAGTGCCGTCGGGGAGCGGAGCGACGATTCGCGACGCCTCGCCCGCCGCCACTTTTTCGAGAGCCTCGACGTCCAGCACCATGCGCCGGGAAGCCTTGGTATGCAGGTCGATCTCCTCGGGCAGCAGAGCGACGCGACCGTCGTCGGGAGACATGGCCATCGGCACTGGCGGATGCTCTGCGGCGGCGCGGGGCGGATCGGCGGAGATCGGCGCCTCGTGGCGCCGTTCCCCATTGGGCCCTCGCGGGAAGGGGCGCACCGGCGTGGGGGTCCCCACGCGGACAAACGCCTCGTCGATCCGGGTCGGACCGACCGGGGGCAGGGGCGACATCGTCTGCGCGAGGGCCGCGGCAGACTCCTGCCGGGCGTCATCGGCCGGGGGCGTCCGCGTCGCGGGCGGACTCTCGGAAGGCGGGCTCTCGGAACGGAACGGTCCTAGCCAGAGCCAGAGGAGCAGCCACAGCGCCAGCGCCCCGGCCAGGGCGCCGAGTCTCCTCCACAAGCGGCGATGTTTTTCCATGGGGGCTGGAAGACGAAAAGACGGCAGTCATGCTATCAATCCCCCCAATGCCGGCCAAGGCCGAAATTGGATTTTTCGCGAGGCCCGGTCAAGGTCTCATGGCGCGGGCGTCCATGGCCGGACGCCATGCCGCCGTCGACCGACGGCATTCCCCTACCCCGCCGACATCCGGCAAGCCCGGATCGTGTTGGCCATGAGCATCGCGATGGTCATCTTGCCGACGCCGCCGGGCACGGGCGTGATGGCCTCGCATTTCCCCGCCACCGCGTCGAAATCGACGTCGCCGACGAGGCGGCTCCCGCTCTTCCGGCTCGCGTCCTCGACGCGGTTGATGCCCACGTCGACGACGACGGCGCCGTCCTTGACGTGCTCGGCCCCGATGAAGCGCGGAATCCCGATGGCGGCGACGAGGATGTCGGCCTGACGCGTCAGGGAGGGCAGATCCCTCGTCCGCGAATGGGCCACGGTCACGGTGGCGTTGGCGCCGCTCCCCTTCCCCATCATGAGAAGGGCCAGGCTCTTCCCGACGAGGAGGCTGCGCCCCACGATGACGACGTGCTTGCCCTCCGTCTCGATGCCGCTCTCGACCAGCATGCGCTGGCAGCCGGCCGGCGTGCAGGGGGCGAATCCGGTGGGATCGTCCATGGCCAGCTTGCCGAGGTTCACCGGATGGAGGCCGTCGACGTCCTTGGCGGGGTCGATGCGGAGGATGGCCTCGTCGGTGTCGAGATGCTTGGGCAGGGGCATCTGCACGAGGATTCCGTGGATCGCCGGGTCGGCGTTGAGCCGGTCGATCTCGGCCAGCAGCTCGGCCTGCCCGATGGTGGCCGGCTTCTCGATCTTCACGGAATGCATCCCCAGCTCGCGGCATTTTCGGTCCTTCGCCCCGACATAGGCTTTCGAGGCGGGGTCGTCGCCGACGAGGACGACGGCGAGCCCCGGCAGGCGCCCGGCGGCTTTCAGCTCCTCGAACGAGGCGAGGCATTCCCGGTAGACGGCTTCGGCGATGGGGGTTCCTTCAATCAGTTTCATGGTCGGGATTCATCAGGGTTTCGAGCCGGATGCGCTGGCTCTCGAAGGTGGTTTCGTCGAGTCCGGATGGAACCTCGACGCAGGGTCCGAGGAAGACATCGACGGTGGTGAAGGGCTTCGGCACGCGGAAGCGGTCCCAGCTGCTGAAATGCCAGTAGGATCCGTATTCCACGCGGACGGGCAGGACGAGCGCCCCGGTGACTTCGGCCAGCTTCACCACGCCGGGGTTCAGGCGGTAGCGCGGGCCGCGCGGCCCGTCCGGCACGATGGCGACGTCGTAGCCCTCGCGGATCCAGTCGATCAGTCCGAGCAGGGCCGAGGTGCCCTTTCGCGAGGAGGATCCCCGGATCGCCTCGCAGCCGAAGCGGGCCACGATGGCGGCGATGACCTCGCCGTCCTTGCTCGCGCTGGTGAGCACCGCGCCCTTGCGGCTGCCGAGGTATTTGTGATAGAGCGTCGGAACCACGAAGATGCGGTTGTGCCAGAAGGCCCAGACCATGGGCCGGTCGGGCGGGTTCGTGGCGATTCCGTCAGGGTCGTGGAGACGCCAGCGCAGCGTCGCGGAGACGAGCCGAATCAGAATCGCCCCGACCCAGCCGACGCGGCGGGCCCGGGCCGGAAGCCGGTGGATCGATCCTTTCTTTTCGGGCAGATCGGCCATCGCGGTCAAAGCCATCCGTTCTCCCGCAGCAGGGAAGTGAGCGCGATCTGCCGGTCGAGCTGCTCGCGGTAGAGCCCGACCCTGTCGGGCGACGGACCGCACCGGGTCGCCTCGTCGAGGACGACGAGGCGGCGCGAGAGCTCCTCGTGGCTCCCCCGCCCGTCGGCGAAGGCCGCCTGGATCGCCCCGCCGAGACCGGCCCCTTCCGCCGTGGCGAGGGCAACGACCGGCACACCAAAGACGTCGGCGGCGATCTGCCGCCAGACGGCGCTCTTGCTCCCGCCCCCGGTGAGGCGGATCTCGCTGGGATCGAGGCCGAGTTCGGCGAAGCGGCGCAAGCCGTAGCCCAGCCCGAGGGTCGCGCCCTCCATCGCGGCGCGGGCGAGGTGGGCGGGGCTGGCGGAATTCGATCCGAGTCCGTGGAGCACGCCGACGCCCCGAGGCAGGTTCGGCGTGCGCTCGCCGTTGAGGTAGGGCAGGAAGGCGACCCCGTCCGCCCCGGCGGGAACGGAGGCGACCTGGCGCTCCAGCTCCGCGAGATCCCAGCCGAACCAGGACCGCACCTGCTCGGTCGCGACGGTGACGTTCATGGTGCAGACGAGCGGCAGCCAGCGGTCCGTGCTGTCGCAGAAGGCGGCGACTTCCCCTCGTGGATCGACGAGGGGCGTCTCCGAGCAGGCATAGAGCGTGCCCGAGGTGCCGAAGCTCGCGGTGACGACGCCGCCGCCGAGATTGCCCGTTCCGATCGCGCCCATCATGTTGTCGCCGCCGCCGGCGCTGACGATCGTCTCGGAGGAAAGGCCCCATTCCGCCGCCAGTTCCGGCAGGAGGGTGCCGTGGACCGCGTTCGACGAGCCGAGCTCGGGCAGCATCGCATCGACGGCGGGATCGACGAAGGCGGTCAGGTCGCGGTCCCACTCGCGGGAGCGGACGTCGAGGAGGCCGGTGCCGGAGGCGTCGCCGTATTCCATGCGCTTCGCCCCCGTGAGGCGGAAATTGAGGTAGTCGTGCGGCAGCAGCACGGTGCGGACGCGCCGAAAGCGCTCGGGTTCGTTCTGCTTCAGCCAGAGCAGCTTGGGAGCCGTGTAGCCGGGCAGGATGGCGTTGCCCGTCTTCGCGATCAGCCCCGCTTGCCCGCCGAAGGCCACCTCGAACTGGGCGCATTGCTCCGCCGTCGAAGTGTCGCACCACAGCTTCGCGGGCCGGACCACGGCGTCGTTTTCGTCGAGGACGACGAGTCCGTGCTGCTGGCCGCTCACGCCGATGCCGCGGACCTCGCGCCGACGTTCGCCGAGCTGCACCAGGCAGGCGGCGACGACGTCCTTCAAGGCGGCGAACCAGTCCTCGGGATGCTGCTCGAGGTGGCCTGGGGGCAGGCCTTCGATCAGACCATAGGCCCGCGAGGCCTGGGCGAGAATCGCCCCTGTCTCCAGGTCCGGCACGATGGCCTTCGTGCTCTGGGTGCCGCTGTCGATTCCGAGGTAGAGCATCGGGATTGCTTAGCGGCGGATCGGCGCCGAATCAAGAAGGGCTTTCGAGAAGTCGGCGGGATCTTCGGCAGGCAGCGCAGCGACAAGCATTCCGCCTGTGGCCGCATCCATCGGGCGCGCGGGGGGGGCGTCCTTTCGACATTCGCCCGAGGCCAATGGCCTCGGCTACAGATCCCACGGCGACGAATCCCGCGATCCCGACGTCTCGACACAGAGGGGCACTCAAGGACGGGCGCTTTCCCAAGCGCCCACCACCCATCTCCGGGGCCGCACAGGCCCCGCCCACTCCCTCCTCTTCCATGCCCGACCGAGGCCAATGGCCTCGGCTACAGATCCCGCCGCGACGAATCCCGCGATCCCGA
>CAYMMC010000287.1:0-4688 GCA_964391125.1 uncultured Akkermansia sp. | reverse complement strand
CCCAGCCCCGGGCCGGCTTGCCCGCCGCCGACGCCCGCCTCGCCGCCGAAACCCGCCTTCCCCTGGTTCCGCCCTTGCGGCTCTTCGCCCCCCCGCTCCCCGCCTCGCGCCGCGCCGGTCCGGGCCGCGTCCACCGAGGGGGGGCGGCGCCCCGCAGGGTCCCGGCGCGCTCCTGCCGTCCCCTTCCCGCCGCCCGCTCCGCCGGCGCCCCTGCCGCGCGGCCCGTCTCCCGCGGTCCCTCCGCCCGTCCTCGATGAGCGGCCCCCTCCTCACTCCATCTCCACCATGCCCGAAGAAGACTATCAAGACGATTTCGTCTACATCGACCGATGCGCCCTGCTCGTCCGCCCGACCTGGAAGTTCGCCGAATGGGTGAACTCCCTCGACGCCGATCCGGTCGAGGACGAAACCGAAATCCTCATCCAGACCGTCTATCTCGTCGATTTCGTCGAGCGGCTCGACGCCCCCGCGACCACCTCCATCCTCGAGGCCTACTACCTCGACATCGCCGCGAGCGAGTTCGGCGCGTGGTGGACGGACGAGCGGGATTGGCCCCCCATCCGCAGCCTCAACGAGTTCTTCCAATATTTCGAATGTGCCCCCTCGGAGACGGTCATCGACCTCGCGGCCGAGGACGAATACGGATTCGACGACGAGGAGGGCGAGGAGTGGAAGGGCTGAGGCGGGGATTGCGCCTCCCCGACCTCCCCCCTCTCACACCCGCGGCGTGATCCGCTGGCGGCGCACCCATTCGGTCGCCTCGTCCTCCCTCGAGCGCCCCTGGCGGAAGATGTTCACGAGGATGCCGACGGCGAAGAGAGCCATCACCAGCGAGGATCCCCCGTAGCTGACGAAGGGCAGGGTGATGCCCTTGTTCGGGAGGATGGAGGTGGTGACCCCGATGTTCACGAAGGCCTGGAAGGAGACGAAGGCGACCAGCCCCACCGCGAGCAGCGAGCCGAAGCGGTCCGGCGCATGGAAGGCGATGACGAAGCCGCTGACGGCGATGGTGATGAAGGCCAGCACCACCAGCAGGGTCGCGATCATGCCCATTTCCTCGCCGATCATGGGGAAGATGAAGTCCGTCTGCGCGAAGGGCATGTAGAGCATCTTCAGCCTCCCTTCGCCGATGCCCCGGCCCCCCATTCCGCCCGAGCCGATGGCCATCAGCGAAATCCACTGCTGGAAGCCCGCGCCGAGCTTGTGCTCCTCGGGGTCGAGGAAGGCCATGATGCGCTCCATCCGGTTCGGCGCGTAGCTGAGCATCCCGAGGAAGGTGATCACGCCGGCCATGACGAGTCCGGAGAGGTATTTCCAATCGACCCCGGCGACGAAGAGCACCAGCATCGCCGACGCGGCGATGACGGCGGTGGTGCCGATGTCGACCTCGAAGAGGACGAGCCCGATCGGCACCGCGGCGATGGCGAGGGGCAGCAGGAAGCCCCGCACCGGATCCTTGCCGCAGTCGGGATGCCGGGAGAACCAGTAGGCGAGGAAGACCACCACCGCGATCTTCGCCATCTCCGAAGGCTGCACCCGGGCCGGGCCGAAACCGATCCAGCGCCGCTCGCCGTTCACCTCGACGCCGACGCCGGGGAGGAAGCAGAGCGCCAGGAAGAAGCACACCGCCCCGAGGATCGTCCAGACGTGGCGCTTCCAGAAGCGGTAGTCGATCGTCGCCGCCGCCCACAGGGCGCCCAGGCCGATGACCAGCGAGAGCGCCTGCCGCTTCGCCTCGCGGTAGCCGTCGCTCTCCGGCGCGTCCGCGCTGAAGACGCAGGTGCTCACGAGCATGACGAAGCCGACGACGACGAGGAAGGACACGGAAGCGAGAAGAAGGAAGACGCTTTTTCGGTGCATGGCTTTCGGAGGCGCGCGTGCGATGCGGGGACCGGAGAGGGTCGGGCGAGGGGCTGGACAGGGTCAGTTCGCGGCGGGGATGCGCAGCTTTTGGCCGATCTGGAGCGACTGGGCGTTGGAGATGCCGTTCTCGCTCATCAGCTTGTTGAAGGGGACGTTGAACTGCCTCGAGATCGCCCAGGGGGTGTCGCCGGCCTTCACGGTGTATTCGGCGGGACGCGGCTTCGCCGGGGCGGCGGGCGCGGTCTCCACCGGGGTGGCGACGACGGCGGGCGCGTTCTTGTCGGGCAGGTCGAGATAGCGGCCGGGGTAGAGCTCGTTGTCCGAGAGGATCGCGTTCTTGGCGCGGAGCGCCTCGGGGGTGACGCCGTAGCGCTTGGCGATCGCCGGCAGGGTGTCTCCGGCCTGGACCTTGTGCTGCGGCTTGGTCGGGTCGGGGCGCAGCGGCGCCGGCACGGGCGGACGGGCCGGCGCTTCGACCGGAGTCGCCACGGGGACGGCCGCGGCGGTCTCGCGGGACTTCTGCACGGCGTCCTCCATCTGCTGACGGGCGGTGCTGATCTTCACGGCGCTGGTCTCCGACGCCTTGTCGACCATCTTGTAGGCGAAGATGCCGCCCACGGCGATGGCGTGGAGGAGGATGACCACGCCGAAGATGCGGGTGAGCCGCACGTCCGGGGTGTCGAGATACCAGTCCTGCTCCTCGGTGAGGTCCGCCGCGAGCCTCATCTTGGCCTTGGCTTTCCCCATGATTCCATTCCGGCTGCCCTTCGCGGTGCGTCGGTTTCTTCTTCTGTTGCTCATGATCGTCGTGGTGGTGGTTGGTGGTGGTTGGTCAAGCGGATGGAAGGCGTTCCCGGAGGGCCAGGACGGCGCGGCGGAAGGCTTCGCCGCGGGCCTCGTAGCCGCCGAACATGTCGAAGCTCGACGTTCCGGGGGAGAAGAGCACGATCTCGCCGGGGCGGGCGAGGGCGGCGGCCAGGGCGACCGCCTCGTCCAGGCTCTCCGCGAGGCGGCAGGGGACGGCGCCCTCCCAGGCGGCGGCGATGCGCCCGGCGATCTCGCCGATGCAGACGGCCTCGCGCACCATGCGTCCGGCGAGTCCGCGCAGTTCCCCGAAGTCGAGCCCCTTGTCCTTGCCCCCGGCGACGAGGACGACGGGCGCGTCCTGCCCGGCGAGGGCGCTCTCGAGGGAGTGGAGATTGGTCGACTTCGAATCGTTCAGGTAGAGCACTCCGTCGATCTCGGCGACCTTTTCGCAGCGGTGCGGCGGGGCCTGGAAGGCGGAGATGGCGGGGGCGACGCGGTCCCAGGCGATGCCCAGCTCGTCCGCCACGGCGAGGGCGGCCATGACGTTCTCGGCGTTGTGCCTGCCTTGCAACCGCCCCGCGGCGAAGGGGAAGGCGCGACCCGTCGCCGGATGCCGGATCTCGCCGGAATGGTAGGCGAAGTCCCCTCCCTCCGAGAAGGCGGAGAAGGTCGTGGCGCGACCCGCCAGATCGAGCCCGCATTCGAGCTTGGACACCGTGAGCGCTTCGGAGGCCAGCCGCTCGAAGAGGCGGAGCTTCGCCGCGCGATAGTCCTCCACGGTCCGGTAGCGGTCCATGTGGTCGGGCGCGAAGTTGAGCCAGACGGCGATCCGGGGCGAGAAGGTCGACACGGTCTCGAGCTGGAAGGAGCTCAGTTCCAGGACGATCCAGTCGTAGGTCTCCCCGGAGCGGACCACCTCGCTGTAGGCCAGGCCGATGTTGCCGGCGGCGATGGCGCGGAGCCCGGCGGCCCGGAGCATCGCGGCGACCAGCGAGGTGGTCGTGGTCTTGCCGTTGGTTCCGGTGATGGCGACGACGGGGGCGCTGCCGAGGCGGAAGGCGAACTCGATCTCGCCGAGGAACTCGCCGGACGCCGCCGCCAAGGCCCGGGCGAGCGGGGAGGCGGGGTCGATGCCGGGGCTGACCACGGCCAGGTCGAAGCGTCCCGGATCGCGCAGCGCCGCCTCTCCACAGACGAGCGGCGCGCCGAGAGCCTCGAACTTCGCGGCGGCGGGCGCGAGCTTCTCCGGGGCGCCGCTGTCGAAGACCTTCGCCTTCGCGCCACGCGACAGCGCGAGGGCGGCGGCGGCGTAGCCACTGCCTCCCGCGCCCAGCACGGCGATCTGTTTGCCGGAAAGGTTCATTTCGTCAGCGAATCTTCAATGTCATCAGGCCGATCATGGCGGAGAGGATCGAGAGGATCCAAAAGCGGTTGATCACCTTGCTCTCCTCCCAGCCGATCAGCTCGAAGTGGTGGTGGATGGGCGACATTTTGAAAATGCGCCGCCCGGTCAGCTTGAAGGAGGCGACCTGCAGGATCACCGAGCCCGCCTCCATCACGAAGACGAAGCCGATCACGACGAGGAGCAGCTCCTGCTTGGAGCAGATCGCGATGGTTCCGAGCATCCCGCCGATGGAGAGCGAGCCGGTGTCGCCCATGAAGACCCGCGCCGGGTGGCAGTTGAACCAGAGGAAGCCCAGCGCCGCTCCGACCAGGGCGGAGCAGAAGATCGAGACCTCGCCGGCGGAGGGATGGTGAGCCACAAGAAGATACTCGGCAGCGAGCCGATGCCCAGCGACGTATGCGAGCGCCGCGTAGGCGAGACCGGTGGTGACGGTGCAGCCCGCGGCGAGGCCGTCGAGGCCGTCGGTGAGGTTGACCGCGTTCGACGCGCCCACGATGACGAGGGGCAGGAGGATCAAGGTGAACACCCCCATGTCCTCGATGATGGGATACTTCACCGAGGGGAGGAAGAGCTGGCGGATGAAGGCCGAGGTCTCGGGGAGGAGGTAGAGATA
>CAYMMC010000286.1:0-4704 GCA_964391125.1 uncultured Akkermansia sp. | reverse complement strand
TCCTTCCATTGGCTGAAAACTGAACGCTGAAAACTGAACACTTCACTTCGCCACCGGCGCGGTGACTCCGGCATGCTTCAGCAGGGCCTTCCTGAATTCGGTCTTGACGTCCTCGGGGGCGGCGTGGCCCATCGCGGGGCGGACGACCATGCTTTTCGGGCCGCTCAGGACGTTGTAGGCGGCGTAGACGCTGGTGGGGGGGCAGGTGCGGTCGACGAAGCCCACGCTGAGGACGGACTCGCCCTTGTAGCGGGCGGCGAAATTGACGGCGTCGACGTAGCGGGCCGCCTCCAGCGAGGCGGATTCGGGCGAGCCGTCGGACTTCAGCGCGACCAGCTTCGGCCAGCCGCTGATGCGGTCGGCCTTCATCCCGCTGTGGTCGCAGCCCGCCGGCACGCCCGAACCGACGAAGGTGACGCGGCGGTCGAGTCCGCCCGCGACGAGGGCCTGGTAGCCGCCCTGGCTGTGGCCGACCACGGCGAGGGTCTTCCCGTTCCATTCGGGGCGGCTCGCGAGGAAGTCGAGGGCGCGCATCAGCCTGACGAACATCCCCCGGAAGTAGACCGTCTCGCGGCTATCGTTTCCGTCGGTGCGGTAGGTCTTGAGATCGCCCGCCGCGACGCCCTTGTAGAAGTCCTCCGGCTTTCCGTTCGGCAGCCCGTGGGCGTTGATGTCCATGGAAAGAAAGCCGTCGCGCGCCCCCCCCAGCGCCGTCGGAAGGCTGGAGCTGCGCACCCCGGCCCCGTGGACCCAGAGCACGGCGGGGAGCGACTTCGGGGCGGCGTCCTTGGGCAGGGCGAGATAGCCGGTCACGGGCGGGCCGGTCTCCTCCGCCGGCACCGACACGTCGAAGGCCTCGATCCCCGCGTCGGCGGCGGCCTCGAGCGGGACGGGCGCCAGGGTCGGCTGCAACGGCACCGCGTCGAGGCGCTTGCGCTGCTCCGCCCAGAAGGCGTCGAAGTCGTCCGGCGCCGGCAGGCTCGGCGCGATCTTCTCGGGGGAGAAGGCGGCGGCGGCCTGCGCGGTGAAGGGCTTGCCGTCCTCCCCTTTCGCCGAGGCGACGATCAGGAGGAAGCCGGGGCGGTCGAGAGAGGCCATCACCGTGGTCGCCGCGGCGGAGGCGGCGGCCCCCTTGCCGCTGGCGAGGTTGCGGAACCCGTCGAGGCTGGTCGTCCATTCGATCTCCGTCCCGGCGGGCGCGGAGCTGTGGATGGTGAAAACGGCCTTCTCCCCGACCGCGTAGACCGCCTCGGGACGGTCGAGCGCGATGCGCAGGAGCGGTTCCGCGGCGTGGAGCGGGAAAATCGCGAATGCCGTCAGGGCTGCAAGAACGAACCGGAGAAGCACGGAGGTGGACATGGTGGAGATTGTCGCGGTTCCCGGTGAACTGTGGAAGCGGGAAAGAGGGCGTGAAGAAGGGAGTGGCACGAAACGTGCGGACTCCCCGGGGGCTTCGCGACGCCTCGGAAGCGTTCTCTCCGCCTCACGAGACGGCCTTGGGCAGAGCCCGGCCGATCTCCCCGGCGCGGTCGCCGACGACCGGAATCCGCCGGGTGGCCGCAGCGACTCCACCCGCCGCCGCAGGCGCGGAGTGGTGGCGGAGACGATGGAGCGGGGCGGGGCGCCTGTCCGTCCCTTCGACCCGGCGCCGCGTGACGCGGCGCAGCAGACCGATGGTTCCCGCCAGTTCCCCCCTCGCGCCGAAGACCGGTTCGATCACGACCTGGAAGGGTTCTCCGTTCCGTTCCAATTCCTTCTGCACGCCCGTGCCCGCCAGGACGCCGCCGCAGTCGATTCCCCGCAGCAGCGCCGGCAGTTGCGAGTCCCGGGGACGCCCGAAGGCCTCGCCCAACAGATCTTCGCTCGCCAGCCCGAGCTCCGGCCAGAGGCTGCCGTAGGCATGGGTGATGCGCAGATGGGCGTCGGTCCTCCAGGCGGCCACCGGCAACCCCCGGAAGAAGGGATCGACCTCCTCGTCGATTCGTCCTGGCTGCGGACGGCGCGCCCCCGGCGTCTCGCGGGCCACGAGATAGTAGCGGAATCTCCCCTCCCCGCTGCGGCTGCGCACGACTCGGAAATCGCAGGGCCGCCGGCCTCCCGTCGTCAGCAGCGACGCTTGGAAGCGCATGCCGGCGGCGTGGCCGGACCGCCATTCCTCGAACGCTTCGGCGACTCCCCCGCCCTCGCCGTCCGGAAAGAAATCCCTCAGGTTCCGCCCCCGGAAGCTGCCCCTCGCATGGCCGACGCCTTTGAGAAAGGCCCGGTTGTGATGCAGGACCTCGAGCGACTCGTCGCAGATCAGGATCATGTCGCTGGAGATGCGGAGGAGCTGCCTCCCCCAACGACGGTCGGGATCCCGACGCAGCCACCTCGCCCAGTCGGCCCACCAGGCCTCCGGACGGCGATCCGGTTCGGGAGGGGATTCAGGAAGATCGCTTGGCAGCGGGCGGGAGGTCGAAGGCATCGATGGAATTATTCAGAAAACTTAAATAACGTCGGAATTTTTAAAATCTCAACAAACGCCACAGCACGGCATCGCGCGATCACGAGCGTTCCCCGCCACCGGACGGGCGCTCCCGGCGACGGTCGCAAGGGGGCGGCCACGCCACTCAGCGGCTCCTTTGGTCCGCCGCCGCCTCGACGAAGGCCTTCAGCAGCTTCGCCTGGACCGGGTGGTCGGACATCATCTTTTCGGGATGCCATTGCACGCCGATCAGGAAGCGATCGGGATCCGTCGTCTCGGTGGCCTCGACGACGCCGTCGGGCGCCTTGGCGACGGCCCGCAAGCCGTTCCCGATGCGGTTCGCGGCCTGGTGGTGGAGGGAGTTCACCTCCAACTCGGTCGCGCCGAAGATCCGGGCGAGGCGGGAGTCGGGCTCGATCGCCACCGGATGCTCGACGTTCCGGTGGTTTCCGCCCAGCGCCGAGGGGATGTCCTGCACCAACGAGCCGCCCGTCGCCACGTTGATCCACTGGCTGCCGAGACAGATGCCGAGCAAGGGCTTGTCGGTCTCCCCGATCCAGGCGGTGACGAGGGCCTTCTCGAAACGGTAGCGGTCGTCGTCGAGCACCTCCACGGTCTCGTGCGGCTCCTCGCCGTACTCCGAGGGCGGGATGTCCGCCCCGCCGGGCATGAGCAGGCCGTCGAGCAAGGCGAGATACTCGGGCACCCGCGAGGCGTTGTCTCCGGTGTTCGGCAGCACCACGGGGATGCCGCCCGCCTCCCGCACCGCCCTGACGTAGTCCTGGCCGGTCAGGCTGGCGATGCCGATCAGCGGGGCCTGCGGCGCCGTCCTCCCGGCGTCGGCCAGGGGCGCGCTTCCCCGCCCCAGATAAAAACCGGCGATTCCCGCGGCGATCGCGAAGCCGACGAGGAGAAGGGAGCGTCTGGTAGACTTGGTCATGGCCGGAAGGGTATCCGCCCGCGCCGGAGAAGTCGAGCGCGACCTGCGCCGATCTACTCGGCACGGTTTCAAGCATCAGCTTGGGGAACTTGAAACTTCAAACCTGAAACTTGAAACGGGTTCCGCCCAGGAACCCCCCTAGCATATTCGCCAAGACTCCGATCCCCCAATGGAATCCGGCGATGGGGATGCGCTCGTCGTCGCCGTGGAACAGAGCCGCGAAGTCGAGGTCTTCCGGCAGTTGCAACGGGTAGAAGCCGTAGCATTCCGCGCCGAGACGGGCCCAGTTCCGGCTGTCGGTGAAGCCGGGGATGATGGAGGGGACGACGTGGCCGGCGGGATCCGCCTCGCGGAGGGCGCGTTCGATTTCGCGATACAGCGGCGTTTCGGTGGAGAAGGAGACGGCGGGGGACTGCTGCAGCACGTTCAGCCCGTATCCCTCGCGCAGAACCGGACGGAGGACGGCGTCGAGCTCGCGGACGAGATCGGCGGTGGTCTGTCCGGGGGCGAGCCGTCCGTCGATGTCGACCGAGCAGGCCCCCGGGAGGACGTTGATGCTGCCTCCCGCGCCCAGGCTGGTCGCGGTCGCGGTGTTGCGGAGGATGGCCTCGACCGAGGCGCGGCGCGAGGGCTCGCGGACGAGAAAGGGGAGCAGGGCAGGGCCGATCCGGGGATGGCAGAGGAGTCCGGCGACCCTCTCCGCCGCCGGGCCCTCCGGCTTGGCGAAGCCGGCGAGCTGGCGTCTCGCCTCCTCGGAGGGATGCCAGGGCAGTCGGGCTCGGGCGATCGCGTCGATGCCGCGGGCGAGGCGCGAGACGGCGTTGTCGCGCGAAGGCAGGGAGCTGTGGCCGGCGGCGCCCTCCACCACGAGCCTCAGCCAGGCCACGCCCTTCTCCGCGACCTGCACGGGATAGAAGCGCCGTCCGCCGCGATGCACGGTGAAGCCGCCGACTTCGTTGATGACGTATTCGGGGCCGCCGAGGAGCTCGGGCCGCTCCTCGACGAGCCAGCGCGACCCCAGCCGGGTGCCGGCCTCCTCGTCGGAGACGGCGACGAAGAGGAGGTCGCGGTCGATGGGGACGACCTCGCGCTTCAATTTCGCGACGACGGCGAAGGCCATCGCGGCGAAGCCCTTCATGTCGATGGCCCCGCGGCCCCACAGGCAGGTTCCGTCGTCGTGGCCGGACCAGGGCGAATGCGTCCAGCGCACGGGGTCGGCGGGCACGCAATCGACGTGGCAGCTCAAGACGAGGGGCCGCCCGCGGCGGCGCACCGGATCGGCGGCCAGCGTCGCGACGAG
>CAYMMC010000285.1:0-4735 GCA_964391125.1 uncultured Akkermansia sp. | reverse complement strand
GAACCCGCGCCGGCGACGGCTCCCGCCGTTGCCGACGGGCGGGCGGAGGCGGCGGACGACCCCGATCCCGCACCAGCCCCCCCCGCAACGCCCGCCGCCACCGGGGTGTTCGAAGGTCTCGCCGAAGTCGCGCCGGTCCGCGAGGCGGCCCCCCCCTCGCCCCGCCGCTTCGCCGCCGCGTGGCGGACAAACCCCGTGCTGCGCTGGCAAGTGGCCGCGATCGCCTCCCTCCTGGTGACCTTGACCCTGACCTACTTCGCCTTCTTCAACTACCTCGACACCCGCAAGGAGAAGGGCCGGGTCGAGAGCGATCTGCGGGAGTCGGAGCGCAAGCGCCGCGCCAGCGTCGACCGGCAGGCCGAGATCTACCAGAAGATCCGGGACGAGCAGATCGAGAAGAATCAGCTCATCTCCGAGCTGAACGAATCGGAGGATTCGAAGAACCACCTCATCGGCCAAACCAAGCTGGCGCGCCAACTGCTTCGCGAGACCCAGGAGAACGGCGACCGCTTCTTCCGGCTCGTCCTCGACAACCGCGACTCCGACGTGCCCGAGTTCCGCGCGAGCCGGGCCGCCGCCCTGGAGGAGGGCCGCCGCCACTACGAACGCCTCGTCGAGACCTACGGAGACGCGCCGGACTTCATCGTCTCGACGGCGAACGCCCTCTTCTACCTGGGACGGATCTACCAGGAGATGGGCGAATTCGGCAAGTCGCTCGCCACCTTCGGCGAGGCGGAGCGGCGCTACGCCACCCTGCTGGAGAACGAGAGCACCTCGCAGACCGAGTTCGTCAGGAACATCGCCCTTTCCAAAAGCGCGCTGGGAGGTCTGGCGATCCGTTCGGGCGAATACTCCACCGCCCGCCACTACTTCACCGAGTCCTCCCGCTTCTGGAGCGAAGCTCGCTCGCGAGAGCCCGAAACCGCCGCCGAAGCCTCCCTCCGCATTCACGAGAACTCCCTCGCCATCGTGGAGTGCGAGCTCGCCATGGACCGCTTCGACGCCGCCATCGACGCCGCCATGTCCGTCGGAGTGCGCCTCGCCGAAATGTCGGAGGAAGCTCCGGACAACCACCGCATCGTCGGCGCCCTGGCGAAGTCCTTCGCCTTCACCGGCCGCGTCCTCGAGGCTCGGCGCGAGAACGACATGGCCCGCGACGCCTACCAGCAGTCGGGCGACCTCTACGCCAAGGCCGTGCGGATGGACGCGGCGGTGGACGAATACCAGCTCGGCCTCGGCAACAGCCTCGCCCGGGTCGGCCTGCTCTCCAACGACACCGCCAAGCTGGAGGGCGCCGCCGAGGTCCTCGGGCGCGTCGTCGCGGCGAACCCCTACGAATCGACCTACTTGAAGACCCTCGCCGACATCTACGGCGCCCTCTCCGTGGCCCAGCGCGACGGCGGCAAGCCGAAGAACGCGATCGCCCTGGAGCAGAGGGCCATCTCCGTGCTCAGGCCCATCGTCGAGGGAAACCGCTCCGTGGCTCCCGACGTGAAGCATTCCTACGCGCAGCGCCTCGCCCACCTCGCCGATCTGCTGGGCGACTCCGGGAAATTCGACGCGTCCCGCGCCCCGCTGAAGGAGGCCATCGCCCTGCTCGAAGGCATCGCCGCCGACGGCGGCTCCTCCGAATACCGGCGCACCCTCGCCCGCACCCGGGGCATGGCCGGATTCGCCTGCATGAAGAGCGGCGACCCCGGCGAGGCGAAGGAGCACCTCCGCCTCGCCAAGACCGAATGGCAGAACTACATGTCGGCCCATCCCAACGACGACTCCGCAGCCCAGGCCGTGAAATGGACCTCGGAGCAGCTCGGCAAGCTGCCCTGAGGGGGGCGCCGGCGAGCCCCGGAGGGAAGCCGCGAATGCGCTCTCGCGCCGTTTGACAGAACCCGGACCGGAAGGATCCTCCCGTCTGCCATGAAACCCTCTCCGCTGCTTGGCCTGACCCTCCTCCCCGCCCTCGCCCTGCTCCCCTCCGCCCTCGCCGACGAGAGCCTGGAATCCGCGCTGCTTTTCCACGCCTCCTTCGACCGCGGGGCCGACGCCGACTTCGCCAAGGGCGAAGCGACCCTCTACACCGCGCCGGGCCGCAAGCGGGACGAGCCGATTCCGGGGCTGGACGCCGCCGACGGCATCGAGATCGCCAGGGGCGAAGGCCGCTTCGGCGACGCCCTCGCCTTCCGGGAGCCGGCCAAGGACCTCGTCTTCTACCGGGGCAAGGACAACCTCGGCTTCCGCGAGAAGGGATGGAGCGGGAGCGCCTCCTTCTGGATGCGCTTGGATCCCGACGAGGACCTGCCGGCGGGATACAGCGATCCCCTGCAGTTCGTCGCCCAGGCCTGGGGCGAGGGAAACATGTTCGTCGAGTTCAGCAAAGACCACACCCCGCGCCATTTCCGCTACGCCATCATGGCCATCACCGGGATCTGGAACCCCCGCAACGAGAAATGGGAGGAGATGGCGAAGCGCCCCATGGTCGCCGCGGAGCGCCCCCCCTTCGCCCGCGATCGGTGGACCCATGTCTGCTTCACCTTCGGCAACGCGAACACCGGCGAGAAGGACGGCTGGGGACGCCTCTATCTCGACGGCGAGAACGTGGGGGAGTTCACGGGCTGGGAGAACACTTTCAATTGGGAAATCGAGAAAAGCGCCCTCACCTTGGGCTACAACTACGTCGGCTGGCTGGACGACGTCGCGGTGTTCGACCGAGCCCTGACGGACGAGGAGGTGAAGGCCGTCCATCGGCTGGAGAACGGCATCGCCGACCTTCGTCGGCGGGACCGGACGCCGCCCCGCTAGCTGGCGAATCGGGCGGCGGTCCCCCTTCCCTCCTCGTCAGTGCGGGGTTGACATCTCGCGCCCCTCGTCTTCCGTCACCGGACCATGCCCCAAAAAATCGACGTCGAAGAAGTGAAACGCATCGCCCGCGCCGCGGGGGATGTCGTCCTGGAGGTCTACGGGACCGAGTTCTCGGTCGATGTGAAGAGCGACGAGTCGCCCTTGACCGAGGCCGACCGCCGTTCCAACGCCGTCATCCTCGACGGACTCGCCCGGCTGACCCCTTCCATTCCCATCATCTCGGAGGAAACGCGGGCGCTCCCCTACGAGGAGCGCCGCGACTGGGAGCGCTTCTGGCTGGTCGATCCACTCGACGGGACGAAGGAGTTCGTCAAGCGCAACGGAGAGTTCACCGTGAACATCGCCCTGGTGCGCGACGGACGCCCGGTGCTCGGGGTGGTCTACCAGCCCGTCGGCGACCATCTCTACTGGGCCGTCGAGGGCGGCGGAGCCTGGAGATCCTCCGGCGGCGGAGCGCCCCGCCGGCTCGAAGGCGGGCCGCATTATACGGAAAAGGACGCCGTCGTCGTGGTGGCGAGCCGCTCGCATCTCACCGACGAGGTCCGCGCCTTCGTGGCCTCGCTGGAGGCCCGGGGCAAAACGGTCGAATTCCACTCTGCCGGCAGCTCGCTGAAGCTCTGCCTCGTCGCCGAGGGAGTCGCCGACGTCTACCCTCGCCTCGGCCCGACCATGGAATGGGACACGGCGGCGGCCCACGCCGTCGCGCTGGAGGCGGGGAGAAAGGTCGTCGAGCACGGCAGCGGCGAGGCGCTGCGCTACAACAAGGAGAATCTCCTGAATCCCCATTTCTTCGTGGAGTGAGGGGCGGAGGGGGCCGGGACCCGGTCGCCGGGCGGGCTACAGCTCCGCCACCGCCGCAGGCGCGTCGATCCAGCGACCGTGCTCCCGGATCAGATCGACGAGGCGCTCGACGGCCTCGTCCTCGGGAATGTTGAACTTCACCGGCTCCTTGCCGACGTAGAGGTTGATCTTGCCGGGAGCGCCGCCGACATAGCCGAAATCGGCGTCGGCCATCTCGCCGGGCCCGTTGACGATGCAGCCCATCACCGCGATGCGCACGCCCTTGAGGTGGCCGGTCGCCTCGCGGATGCGCTGGGTCGTGGATTGGAGGTTGAAGAGAGTGCGGCCGCAGCTCGGGCAGGCGACGTAGTCGGTCTTGAAAATGCGCGTCCCCGCCGCCTGGAGGATGTTGTAGCTGAGGCGCAACGACTGCCCCGGAGCCTCCTCGCCCTGCACGAGAACGGCGTCGCCGATGCCGTCGCAGAGGAGCGCGCCGAGGTTCATGCTCGCGGTCAGGAGGGTCGGGAGGAAGTCCGCGCCCGCTTCGGTCGCGGGGGCGAGGGTGTCCTTGAGGAGAATGGGATGGCGCGGGTCGGCCTTCGCGGCGAGCAGGCGGAAGGCGGGGATCACCGGCAGGTCGAGCCCGTCGGCGACGGTGACGAGGAGCGGCGTTTCGGAGGCGTTCAGCGCGGCGAGGGCGCCCTCGTCGCGCGGGTCGAGGGCGAGGACGCCGGAGTCCTCGACGACGATTTCGGGCTGGTAGTCGCCGAGCCGGTCGAGCTTGTGGGCGAGGGCGTCCCATTTCCTCCGGCTGGTGAAGACGCGGACGGTCTCCTCTCCGCCGAGGGCGACTCCCTGGATCTCAAGTCTCGCCGAGGGACGGCGGCGGTATTCGAAGGGATTCCACGGCACCTCGTCCCAGGAAAGCTCTGCGATGGGTTCGGGATGGCGTTCGCGCAGCTCGGAGACCAGGCCGACGAGGGCGCGGGCCACGGGGATCTCGTGGACGGCGTCCTCGGTGAGGCTGACGCGGATGGTGTCGCCGATGCCGTCGCAGAGGAGCGAGCCGATCCCGATGGCGCTCTTGATCCGCCCG
>CAYMMC010000284.1:0-4743 GCA_964391125.1 uncultured Akkermansia sp. | reverse complement strand
GGCTCGACGAGTTCAAGATCACCCTGGGCATTCCTGACGACACCCGCATCGACGTCGACGGAAGCGAACTGGGAAAGCTGCGCGTCGAGGAACCTCCGATCACCCGGGAGCAGTCGGTCGAGATCGCGATGGTGTCGCGCCCGGACCTCGCCAATGTCTCGGATCAGGTCGCCGATGCGGAGCGCCGGATCAAGGTCGCGAAGAACGGCCTCCTTCCCGGCCTCGACGTTTCGCTGGACTACAACGCGGTGAGCGATCCGGGCGACCCCACGCCGGGGATCAACTGGGACCGGCGCCGCTGGTCGAGCTCGGTCGACCTCGACCTGCCGCTCGACCGCAAGGCGGAGCGCAACATCTACCGATCCGCCTTCGTCAGCCTGGAGCGGGCCAAGCGCGCCGAGGAGCTGGCGCACGACCGCGCCCGCCTCGAGATCTACGAGGGATGGCGCGCCTTGGACCAGGAGAAGGCCAGCTACCAACTGGCCGAGGACGGCGTGGCCCTCGCGCAGCGACGCCTCGAGGAGCAGCTCCTCCTCTCCGAGCTGGGCCAGGGCGAGGCGCTCGACCTCATCGACGCGCAGGAGGACCTCGTCGATGCGCAGAATTTGCGCACCGGCGCGCTGGTCGACCATACCTTAGCGCGGTTGCGCCTTTGGAGGGACATGGGGATCCTGTATATTAAACCCGACGGCTCCTGGGCGGAGAAGCTCGAAAACGAGTCCCCTCGGTAGCCGCTTCCCAAGGAATGAAAAAGTGGATCATCACGGGTTCCGTACTGGCGGGGCTGATAGCTGTGGTCGCGGTGGTGCGCGGGGGCGGCAAGGACGGGGCGGGCATCGATGCTCTGCCCTCCGCCGTCGCCGTGCAAGGCGATCTGGTCATCGACGTCCTCGAGGGCGGCAATATCCAGGCGCTCAACTTTCTGGAGTTCCGCAACGAGGTGAAGCTGCCCGGCGGACTGAAGATCCTCGAAGTCATCGAAGAGGGCTACTACGTCACCGAGGAGGACGTGGCCAAGGGCAAGGTGCTGGTCCGCCTCGACCAGTCCGAGCTGGAGGAGGCCATCGTCGACCACGACGTCCAGTTCCAGCAGACCGACGCGCTCCACGCCGAGGCGAAGCAGAACATCGACATCCAGGAGAGCGAGGCGCTCAGCAAGATCAAGTCCTCCCGCCAGGCCCTCCGCTTCGCGCTGCTCGACTTCCAGAAGTTCGTCGGCGCCCAGGCCGCCGAGACGACCTTGAAGAAGCTGGGCCTGCCCTACGACAACGAATCCCTCTCCGTCTACGAAAAGGAGGCCACCGACCTGATCGTGAAGGCCTTCGAGACGGGCAAGTCCACCAGCGGCGAAGGTCTGGACGACGACGCCAACATCGCCTCCTTCGCGCTCGTGGCGAACGACAGCCTCGCTTCGAACGTGAACTTCAGCTCCTTCCTGAAGGACGAGCTGCTGGGCGACGGCGAAGCCGAGCAGAAGATCCGCCGGATGCGGGACGAGGCCCTCGTCGCCTCCTCCGAGCTCGCCGTGGTCGAGGAGTCGGTCGCCGGGGCGAAGCGTCTCCACGAGCGCGATTTCATCACCCGCCAGACCTTGGAGAACGAGCTCGTCGGCCTCGACAAGGCCCGCCTCGCCCTGCAGCGCAGCGAGACCGAGCTGGAGCTCTTCCGCGACTACGAGTTCCCCAAGGAGGCGGAGAAGATGCTCTCCCACTACGAGGAGGCGCTCCTCTCCCTCATCCGCACGAAGCGCGAGCGGCTCGCCCTCATGTCGCAGGTCTATGCCAAGTACCGCTCGGTGAAGCGCCGCTACGACCTGGAGCTGAAGAAGCGCGAGAATCTGGAGGAGCAGCTCGCCAGCTGCGTGATCCGCGCGACCCAGACGGGGCTGGTCGCCTACGGCGGGGCCAGCGGCGACTACTACTCCTCCCGGGTCTACGAGGGGATCTCCGCCGGAGCCACCCTGAAGACGGGCCAGCCCATCATCACCATCCCCGACATGTCGAAGCTCGGGGTCGAGGTGAAGATCCACGAGTCGAGCATCAAGAAGATCGAGCTCGGGCAGAAGGTCTACATCACCGCCGAGTCCGTGCCCGACAAGACGCTCGTCGGCCGCATTTCGAAGGTCGCCGTGCTCCCCGACTCGAACGCCTCGCGCTTCAACCCCTCGCTGAAGGTCTACCCCTCCACCGTCGAGATCGAGGGGACCCACGAGTTCCTCAAGCCCGGCATGAGCGCCAAGGTCGAGATCATCGTCGACGAGCTCGAAGACGTCACCTACATCCCCGTCCAGGCGGTGTTCGTGGAGAACGGCGAGCACTTCGTCTTCCGCAAGACCCGCGACGGGTACGAACGCCGTTCCGTCGAGATCGGCGCGAACAACAACGAGTACATCGAATTGAAGAAGGGCATCGACGCGGGCGACTCCGTCCTCCTGAAGATGCCCGACGACTACGAACCGGCGCAGGTCGACAAGTCCCGCGTGGCGAAGCGGGGGATGGAGGAAGGTACCCCCGCCCGGAGCGCGGAGCCGAAGAAGACCGCCTCCGCCGAGGACGTCGGGGAATCCGCTTCCGATGACAGGGCCTGAACGATCCGCGACGCTCGCGGCCCCCGCCGCCTCCGTCCCGACCACGCCGTCCGTGTCCCCGGTCATCGAGCTGCGGGGGGTGGAGAAGCACTACTGGATGGGGGACACCTTGGTGAAGGCCCTCCAGGGGATCGACCTGGCCATCTACCCCGGCGACTACATCTCCATTCTCGGGCCCTCGGGCTGCGGGAAGTCGACCATGCTGAACATCCTCGGCTGCCTCGACCAGCCCACCGTGGGGCAATACCTCCTCGACGGGATCGACGTTTCGCAGCTCGGCGACGACGACCTGTCGAAGGTCCGCGGGAAGAAGCTCGGCTTCATCTTCCAGAGCTACAACCTCATCCAGCAGCTCACCGTGATCGAGAACATCGAGGTGCCGCTCTACTACCAGGGGGTGCCCGAGAAGGACGCGCGCGAGATCGCGACCGAGCTCGCCCAGCGGGTCGGGCTGGGGAAGCGGCTCGACCACCGTCCCACCGAGCTCTCGGGGGGGCAGCAGCAGCGCGTCGCCATCGCCCGCGCCCTTTCCAACGATCCCGCGGTGATCCTCGCCGACGAGGCCACGGGGAACCTCGACTCGAAGTCCGGGGGGGACATCCTCGAAATCTTCGACCAGCTCAACGCCGACGGGAAGACCCTCGTCCTCATCACCCACGACGAAGGCATGGCCGACCGGACTTCCCGGACGATCCGCCTCAAGGACGGCGCGGTCGCCTACGACAGCCGCGGGGAGGCGCGGACGCGATGAGCCTCCTCGACTTCTTCCGCGAGCTCTCGCCCGCCCGCCTCAAGCGCGCCGTCCTGCTGGGGGTGAAGAGTCTCTGGATGCACCGGCTGCGCTCCCTGCTCACCGCCATGGGGATCGTCTTCGGGGTCTGCTCGGTCATCGCCATGCTCGCGATCGGCGAAGGGGCCAGCCACGAGGCCCAGCAGCAGATCAAGGAGCTCGGCAGCCAGAACATCATCCTGACTTCGGTCAAGCCGACGAACAAGGCCACCGCCGGGGAGGAGGTGCGCTCCCTCATCCTCAGCTACGGGCTCACCTACCGCGACGTCTCCCAGATCCAGGCGACGGTGCCGGGCGTGCTCGTCACCGTGCCCTCGCGCCAGCTCAAGGATTTCATTTGGAACGAGAACCGCAGCATCGACGGCGCCACCCTGGGCACGGTTCCCTGGTTCCCCGAGATGCGGAACCGGCAGATCCTGCAGGGACGCTACTTCACCGAGATCGAAATGGCGGCGAGCGCCCCCGTCTGCGTCCTGTCGAGGAGCCTGGCCCGGCACCTCTTTCCCCTCAGCGAACCGATCGGCGACACCGTGCGGATCCAATCGAGCTATTTCCGGATCGTCGGCGTGATCCAGGACGACCCCTCCCTCGCGTCGGTCGCCGAAGGCGACGGAGCCGCCACCGACGGCGGGGCCGCCATGGAGATGATGATCCCGATCTCGACGCTGGAGGACCATTTCGGCGAGGTTCTCTTCAAATACCGTTCCGGCAGCTTCGAGGCGGAGAAGGTGGAGCTGCACGAGGTCACCGTGCGCATCGACTCGCCGGATCGCGTCATGCCGGCGGCGGAGGCGATCCGGCACATCCTCGCGCGCAACCACAAGCAGACCGACTACGCCATGGTCGTGCCCCTCGACCTCCTGCGCCGCGCGGAGCGGACGAAGCAGATCTTCAACATCGTCCTGGGCTCGATCGCGGCGATCTCGCTGCTCGTCGGCGGCATCGGGATCATGAACATCATGCTCGCCACCGTGACCGAGCGCACCCGCGAGATCGGCATCCGCCGCGCCCTCGGCGCGAAGAAGAAGGACATCGTCGTCCAGTTCCTGGTGGAGACGGTGATGCTGTCGGGCAGCGGCGGTCTGCTCGGCGTCGCCCTCGGCCTCGCCATTCCGCTGCTCATCACCTATTTCGCCGGGATGCTCACGGTCATCGAGTTCTGGGCGCCGGCGCTGGCCTTCTCGATCTCCGTGGTCACCGGCGTGCTCTTCGGGATCTACCCCGCCTTCCGCGCCGCCGGGATGAATCCGGTGGAGGCGCTCCGGCACGAGTAGGGCGGCGCGGGGATGGCGTCGTTCCCGGAGCTGCGCCCCGGCCTCAGCCGAAGCGGCCCGTGACGTAGTCCTCGGTCTGCTTCTTCGCCGGG
>CAYMMC010000283.1:0-4745 GCA_964391125.1 uncultured Akkermansia sp. | reverse complement strand
TGCTTTGCTCCCGCGATGATCGCTAGCCAAAATCTCGTCGAAGGCGGGGGCCAGGGGGTGGGCTTCCCCTACGCCACGAAGCAGCTCGCCAAGGGCTTCGACGTGCTCGGCTGGGTGCGCAACTGCGACGACGGGCGCGTCGAGCTCCAGGTGATGGGCGAGGAGGAGGAAGTGGACGACTTCCTCCGCGAGCTGCACGACAGCCCCATCGGCCGCCACATCCAGGAGCAGACCGAGCGCCGGGTGCCGCTCCTCGAGGGGGTCGAGGGATTCACGATCCAAGCCTGAGCATGAACACCGCCGCCGTCGAAGTCTCGAACCTGACGAAGGTCTTCAGCCTCGGTCTGAAGCGGGAATACGTCGTCGCCGTCGACAACCTCTCCTTCCGGGTCGAGGTCGGCGAGGTCTACGGCCTGATCGGGCCGAACGGCTCGGGCAAGTCGACCACGATGAAGGTGGTCCTCGGCCTGATGGCGGCGAGCAAGGGCGCGGCCAAGGTCTTCGGGCTCGACTCCGGCGACATCCGGGCGCGCAACGAGATCGGCTTCCTCCCGGAGAACCCCTATTTCTACAGGCATCTCTCCGGGGAGGAGACCCTGCGCTTCTACGGCAAGCTCTGCGGGATGCGCGGAGCCCCGCTGGAGCGGCGCGTCGCCGAGCTGCTGAAGCTGGTGGACCTGGAGGGCGCGGCGAAGCGCCGTCTCGGCGGCTATTCGAAGGGCATGCTCCAGCGCATCGGCCTGGCCCAGGCCCTCGTCCAGCATCCGCGCCTCGTCATCCTCGACGAACCCACCGCCGGGGTCGACCCGATCGGCTCGCGGCAGATCCGCGACCTCGTCCTGCGCCTCCGCGACGAGGGCTACACCGTCTTTCTCTGCTCCCATCTTCTCGAACAGGTCCAGGAGGTCTGCGACCGCGTCGGCATCCTCTTCCGCGGGCGGATGCGCCGCGAGGGGACGCTGGAGGAGCTGATCGCCATCGAGGGCCAGACCACCCTCACCCTGGAAGGCGCCCCGCCCGCCCTGCTGGAGCGCATCCGGGAGCTCGTCGCGGAGGAGCGGTCCGCCCGGATCCTGGCCGAAGGACATCCCCGCACCAGTCTCGAGCAACTCTTCATCCAGATCGCCGAACGCGGCGGCGAGGCTCCGAAATGAATTCCGATCCGGCACCGAACTCCCCCGACCCCCGCGGCGCCATCCGGCCCGCGGCGGCCTTCTCCCCCGGCCGCGTCGCCACCATCGCCGCGGGCACGGTGACGCAGCTGGTCCGGATGAAGACCTTCTACTTCCTCCTCGCCTTCGCCCTCGTCGTGGTGGCGGTGGGGAACTTCAACCTGCCCGCGACGCCGGCGCAGGAGCTGTCCATGATCAAGAAGGTCTCCTTCGGGACCATGGACCTCTTCGCCTGGCTCTTCGCCATCGTCGCGACGGCCCTGCTGATCCCGCGCGACCTGGAGGACCGCACCCTCTACACCATCCTCTCGAAGCCGGTGCGGCGGGGCGAGTACCTGCTGGGCAAGCTCTGCGGCGTCCTCGCCGTCGTCGGCGTCTCGCTGCTGGCGATGTACGCCATCTGCGCGGCCATGATCGGCCTGCGGGAGAACCTCTTCGTCGCCGCCGAGGTCGCCTCGATGTCCGCCGACGGACGCTACGCCGAAGCCGAGATCGCCGAGCAGGTCGGGCTGATCCGGCAGCAGGGCCTGCGCCCCGAGCTCGGCCTCGCGGTCCTCGCCTTCTTCTTCAAGGCCGCCGTGGTCGCCGCCGTCACCATCTTCCTCTCCACCTTCGCCTCCAGCTCGCTCTTCACCATCATCGTCAGCATCCTCGTCTTCCTCATCGGCCACGCCCACTCGATGGCCTCCAGCTTCTGGCTCGACCAGTCGGACAACAGCGTCTTCGTGCAGATGCTGGTGAAGGTGGTGAAAATCCTCGTCCCCGACTTCCAGCTCTTCTCCTTCAGCGAGGGCATCGTGCAGGGCGAGCCCGTGGTCCACGCCCTCGTCTGGCAGATGGGCGGCGTCACGGCGGGCTACCTCCTCGTCTTCCTCCTCCTTTCCCTCCTCGTCTTCGTGGACAAGGAATTCTGACCCCGACCGCCTTGAGACGGCTCCTCCAGACTCTTCCGCGCCCCCTCGCCGCGCTCGCTCTGCTGGCGCTCTTCGGCCTGGCGAGGGCGCCCGTGGAGGAGGGGGTGCGCGAGCGCCTCGTCGCCGCGAAGCTCCTCCTGCCGCCACCGGCCCAGAGCGCCTTCGAGCAGATGGGCCAGTCCGCCCTGATGGGCACGCTGGGGGGGCTCCGCTCCCTCGTGGCCTCCTTCCTCGTGCTGGAGGCCTTCGAGCACTTCAGCACCAAGTCGTGGGACGAGCTGCGCCAGACCTACCAGATCGTCACCAGCCTGGAGCCGCGCGACGAGTCGCATTGGGTTTCGGTGGTCTGGCACCTCGGGATCAACGCGACGGCCAACATGGAGTTCGACGAGCGCTTGCCCGCCTTCGAGCGCGAGCGCCGCTTCAACGAATACGCCTTCCAGGCCATCGAGCTGGCGGAGCGCGGCATCTCCCAGATTCCCGAGTCCACCGCGATCCGCCTCCAGCTTGCCGAAGTCTACCGCGAGAAGTTGAAGGACGACTGCGCCACCGCCCGCGTCTACGGCGACGTGATCGGACTGCCCGGCGCACCCGGCTACGCAAGGCGCTTCCACGGCTACTTCATGGCCCGCTGCCCCGGACGGGAGGAGGAGGCCTACGCCTACCTCATGGCCCTCTACCGCGAGGGCGACGAGCAGCACCTGCCCACGCTCATCAAGGAGATCAAGAACCTCGAGGAGAAGCTCTCCGTCCCCGGTCCGCGGCGCATTCCCAACGCGGACCCCGACCGGCCCCAGAAGCGACCGCGGCAGCCGGACAACGTGCTCCCGGGCGGGATCGTGGTGCCCTGAGGAACTGCGGAAAGTGGCACTTCGGCCACAACATGCGCCGCCCCCTTGCGCGCCTCTTCCGCGGGCGGGAGCCCTCAGGCCAGGGCCGGCGCCAAGGGGCGGGAGGCCTCCGCCTCGGGCGCGCTCATGGCGCGGTTGGGCTTCTGCGGCTGGAGGCCGAGCCGGCGCAGCAGGGCCAGGTCGGCGTCGGCCTGCGGGTTGCCGGTGGTGAGCAGCTTGTCGCCGTAGAAGATGGAGTTCGCCCCGGCGAAGAAGCAGAGCGCCTGCATCTCCTCGCTCATCTGCTTGCGGCCGGCGGAGAGGCGGACCTTGGCCTTGGGCACGGCGATGCGGGCGAGGGCGATCATGCGCACGACCTCGAAGGAGTCGACGCCCTGCGATTCGGCCAGCGGAGTCCCGGGGATCGGGACGAGCGAGTTGATCGGCACGCTTTCGGGCGCGGGGTTGAAGTTGCTGAGGATCTCCAGCATGCGGAGCCGGTCCTCGGTCTTTTCGCCGAGCCCGAGGATGCCGCCGGAGCAGACCGACATGCCGACGTCCTGGACGTGGCGCAGGGTGTTGAGCCGGTCCTGGAAGCTGTGGGTCGAGACGATGTTCGCGTAGTGCTCGGGCGAGGTGTCGATGTTGTGGTTGTAGGCGGTGACGCCGGCCTGCTTCAGCTTCGCGGCCTCGACGGGGCCGAGCTCGCCGAGGGTGGTGCAGACCTCCATCCCGAGCTCGCCGACGCTCTCGACGATGTCGAGGACCTGCTCGAAGCGCTTCGTGCCGTCCTTCACGCCCTTCCATGCCGCGCCCATGCAGAAACGGGTCGAGCCCTGCTCGCGGGCGAGGCGGGCGCGCTCGAGGATCTCCTCCTTCTCCATGAGCCGCTCCGCGGCGACGCCGGTGGAGTAGCGGGCCGACTGGGCGCAGTAGGAGCAATCCTCGGAGCAGCCGCCCGTCTTGATGCTGAGCAGGGTGCAGAGCTGCACTTCGCCCTTCGGCCAATGCGTCTCGTGGACGCGGCGCGAACGCTGGATCAGGTCGAAGAGAGGAAGGGCGTGGAGCTGTTGGAGTTCGTCGAACTGCATGGGAGGGGGCGGGCGGGTGGATTCCGGGGTTCCCGGAAGCAGACCACGGAATCGGCGGATTTCACCTGTTTGTTGAGGAAATTCAGCTCGTCCAGCGCCCGTTGGAGATGAAGGGCAGGGTGCCCTCGTAGCAGCGGGAGTAGTCGGTCTTGCCGACGGCGCCGATCATCTTCACCCCGAGGACGCGCCGCCATTCCGCGCTGAAGGACTCGCCGCTGTGGCAGCCCCAGCTCTTGCAGTAGGCCCCGCGGGCGAAGATCCGGCGGTTGATGCGATTGAGCTCGCTCTGGTGGAGGTAGACCTTCGAAGCGCCGAGGATGTGGTTGCTGTAGTCGAAGACGAAGCAGTATTTGTTCGAGTGGGCGAAGACCTCGAAGCCCGACACCTTGACCTTGCCGCGGTCCTGGCCCGAGTTGAGGTAGTTGATGAGCTGGTCGGTGGTGTTGAACCAGACGAGGCGGACCTTGTATTTGTCCCGCACGCTCTCGATGTGCGAGAGGAGGGGCTGCCCGTCCTCGGCCTGCCGGGCCTCGTAGCCCTCCCGGTAGACGAGCCAGGTGATGTTGACGGCGCCGTTGCTCGCCTTCTGGAGCTGGTCGATGCGGATGCGGGCGGTGCGGACGAAGTTGCCCCACCAGCGGTCGTGGCGGTGGGCCTCGCGCCGGTAGGCCTCGTGCGCGAGCAGGGCCGGCCCGCCCGAGACGATGATGTATTCGTCGTTGGGGTCGAGGGGCGCCG
>CAYMMC010000282.1:0-4773 GCA_964391125.1 uncultured Akkermansia sp. | reverse complement strand
GCGGCCTCGTCATGACCGGCTGCACCCGCGACCTCTGGGCGCTGGACGGTCTCGGCTTCCCCGTCTTCGGGCTCGGCGCGGCGCCGGCCGACAGCAAGGGCCGTCTCGACATCACCGCCATCCGAGAGCCCATCGTCATCGACGGCGTCACGGCGAAGCAGGGCGACTACCTCCTCGGCGACTGCGACGGCGTCGTCGTCATTCCCCAGGAAATCGCCGCCGAGGTCATCGCCGCCGCCAAGGAAAAGGTCTCCGGCGAGAACACGGTGCGCGAGGAGCTCGCCGCCGGCGTTCCCGTGGCCGAAGTCTTCCGGAAGCACGGCATCCTCTGATGCCGCCGGACGGGCGGAGCTCCGGGAGGCGTCAAGGCGCGGCGTCCCCTCCTTCGCCCGTCTCGCCGGCGTCCCGCGCCAGCGCCTCGGAGGCCTGGGCCACGATCTCCGCGGCGACGCGGTTGGTCCCGTAGCCGCCAGGCAGGCGGACCAGCGGCTTGCCGACGGCCTCGCAGTATTCGCGGATGCCGCCGTAGCTGTGGCTCGACCAGCGGATCGCCAGCAGCACCAAGGCGACCTCCTCCCGCTGGATCGGGGCGCGGAAGCCCTCGGTGGATTCGTGGGGCCGGGTCGCGATCCAGACGAGCTCCCCGAGCGCGAAGGCCTTCTCCAGACGCCGGACGACCTCGGGGCGCTCCTCGCCGCCCACCATCACCACGCTTCGCCCCCGCAACCATTCGCGGACCCGCGCGACGTCGGGCGACTCCGCCTTCTCCTCCTCGGGAAGGGCGGCCCCTTCCTGCTCGCGCCGGGCGAGGTAGCGGTCCATCTCGCGCAGGGCGAGAAGGAATCCCTCGTAGGGCATCTCGGTGGAGTCGAGCAGGATTTCGAAGACGGGCAGCAGCAGATCCCGCAGTCTCGTGTCGCTAGGCGCCACGCCCTCGCCGACCAGCTCGTGGACGGCTTGGGCGATCTTCTCCACCCGCTGCTCGACCTCCGACAAGGAGGCATCGACGAGCCTCTGCGACTCGTAGCGGATCTTCCCGAACAACTTCTTCAGGCCCCGCTGCTTCTCCGAGGCTTCCTCCCGGCGCGCTCCGAGCTGGTGGATCCTCCCCTGCAGGTCCCGCCAGTCGCGGGGATCCGCCAGGTCGTCGATCTTCATGTAGCGCGCCACGAAAATCCGCAGGGTTTCGCATTGCCGGGAGATCCAGCGGTAGGCGGCGAGCTGGTCCGAGTCCTCGAAGTTCCTGCCCGGCGGCACGCAGCTCACCACCGCCTGCCTCACGGCGCGCTGCGCCTCGGCCGCCAAGGTCAGCCCGCCCTGGATCTCCCCACCCCGGTCGTTGCCCGCCTCCACCAGGGCGTCCGCCAGCTCGATGGCCTGGGCGAGGTTGCCGAAGCAGCGCCCCAACAGCCGCCAATGCTCCGGCGCGATCCAGCCTCTCGTTTCGGTGCGCAGCATCCAGAGATAGCAGTCCGGCAAGGCCTTCGCTTGTCCGATCAGGGATTGGAAGTCCTCGTGGGGGCGCAGCTCTCCCTCCGTCTCCAGGGTCTCGTCCAACTCCGCCGCGAGATCGCAGGCCCGTTGCTTCAGCCGGCACCGATCAGCAATGATCCGGGGCGAACTCTCCGCCCGCCGCCGGGAGGCAGGGACCGACGCCGACGCCTCGGCGGCGACGTCGGGTTTGGAAGAGAGGACGGCGGAGAGCTCCTCCAATTCCCCTTGCGTGGCCAGATCCTTTTCGCCCTCGCGCTCTTCGGCCAGGGCTGCGCCCATCGAACGCCCCTGATCCGGCAACGGGGCGAACTCGCGGGCCGCAGCGTCCGAGGCCGGAGGATCGCCATCCCCCCCGAGGGTCCGCACGAGATCGCGGGCCGCCGCCAGCAGCGTCCCGTCGCGTTCGATCGCTTCGCCCAACGCGTCGGCGAAGCGGACCAAGGCCTTTCGGATCGAATCGGGAGAATCTGGCATGGGAATCGGAGAGCGGCAGCCGCCCTTCGACGCCAATCTGGCCCCCAACCGGGGCGGGGGCAAGCCGACGATGGCCGGGCGATGCGCTTTCTTCCGCGCGTCACGCCCGCTCGAATGGAAACATCGGCCGCCGCCGCTCGCGATAGGCCAGTTTCGTCATGTCCGCCCGCGTCGCCCCATCCGTGTCGACGTGGAGAAAGCCGCCCTTCGCCACTGGCGCGTAGGCCGCCATCGGAGCGATCACGCCCTTCGCCACGATCAGGTCGAAAGTCGTCGGATCGACGCCGCAGGAGCTCAGTTGAGCCAGGCTGAAGGGGGCCATGCGACGCGTCGTCGCCATGACCACGAGCCCCTTGTCCTCCATCTCCAGCAGCGCCGTCCTTCCTTGGTCGAAGGTCGAGAATCCTCCGTGCCGCGCCTCGGTCTCGTGGAAAACTCCGTCGTGCAGCGAACGAACCCGGAAACGTCCCCGCAGCGGCGCCGCCGGATCGCCAAGCAAGCCGTGGAATCCCCCGTCCTCCCCCGCCGCAACCGCCGCCTCCACCGCCGCCGGATCGTGGAGACAGACGAAGAGCCTGCCCCCCGCCCCCCGCTCCAGCCATGCCCGCGCGATCTCGGTGCCGTTCGCGGGCGAGCCCCCCCCCACGTTGTCGCCCATGTCGAGGAGCACGACGGGGCGCTCGCTCCGCTCCTCCGCGAGCGCGAGCGCCCCGGCCGCGTCGAGTTGCTCCGGTTCGAAGTCCCCCCGCCGCTCCCACATCCGGGCGGCGATCCGTCCAGCCGTATCGCGGGCAAGGGCCTCGTCGCCGTCCGCGACCACCAGCACCGCCGACCCCATCTCCGCGACGTCCGCGTAGGGAAATCCGTGGAGGATCGAATGGCTCAGGATCCCGGGACAGGCCGCCATCTCCGCCGCCGCCTCGCAGAAATCCCGCATCGGGGGCTCGGAGGTGTTTTGGCTGCGGATGTTGATCGCCATCGGAGGAAACGCCGCCGCCTGTGCCAGCCTTGCCTCGCCCCTCGCGGCCGAGAGCAGGAGCCGGGCCGCCCTCGCCCCCGTCTCGCGCTGGTCGAGATGGGGATTCGAGCGGTAGGCGACCATCGCGTCCGTCGCCGCGACCATCGCCGGGGAGAGGTTGGCGTGGAGGTCGAGCGTCGCGACGATGGGAACGCTCGGACCCAGCACCTCGCGCAGGCGTCCCAGCCAGTGCCCGTCCGCGTCGGGATGCCCCTCCGCCACCGTGGCGCCGTGCGGCGCCGCGAGAAGTCCGTCGATCCGGCCCGCCGCCGCGACCGACTCCAGCATCTCGTCCACGAGCTGCTCGTAGTCCGACCGGCGGATCGTTCCGTAGGGCAGCGCTCTCGCGAGAAAGAGGGGGGCCGCCTCGACCCCGGCGAGGTCCAGCGCTTCGAGGAAGCCGCCCACCTCGTGCGGCGCGGACGCCATCGCCCCGCGAATCGCCTCCCCTCGCAGCAGCAGGTCCTCCTCGAAATGGCGGCGCGTCGTGCGCCCTTCGATGAAGGTGTTCGATTCCTGCAACAAGCCGACGATTCCGATGCGCATGGGAGTGTAAAACGGTGGGGCAGTGAAGCGCCGGAACCGCCCTTGTTCAAGCCCCGGCAAGCCGCCGGGATCGGAACGGCGGCGGGGCCGCGGCAAGGACTCAGCCGATGGCGTGCTCGTTCTCCTCCGAAGCGAGGGCCTCGTCCTGCCGCCTCAGCGCCTCGGGCGTGTGGATGGTGCGGCGCAGGTCGTCGAAGAGGGCATAGACGCAGGGGGCCAGGAGAAGGGTGTTGAAAAGGTTGACCAGGCCGCCGAAGGCGAGGCTCACGGCCATGGGGACGAGGAACTTCGCCTGGATGCTCGTTTCCGTGATGATCGGCAGCAGCCCGATGAAGCTGGTCACGGAGGTGAGGAAGATGGGGGTGAAGCGCTCCCGCCCGCCCATCGCGACGGCCTCGCGGGCGCTGTGCCCGGCGCGGCGGTAGCGGTTCATGAACTCGACCAGGACGAGGCTCTCGTTGATGACGACGCCGGCGAGGGCGATGACGCCGATGAGGCTCAGGACGCTGAAATTCATCCCGAAGAGGATGTGCCCGGCGACGGCGCCGATCATGCCGAAGGGGATCACCGACATGACGATGATGGGCTGCGCGTAGCTGCGCAAGGGCAGGGCCAGGACCATGTAGATGCCGACCATGGCGAGGACGAAGCCCCGCAGCAGGTCGGAGACGCTCTCCCGCTGGTCCTTCTGCTCGCCCTGGAAGCTCCACATCACGCCGGGATGCGCCCGCGCCATCCGGGGGAGGATGTCGCCGCGCATCCACTCCACGATCTCGTTGGCGTTCGCCTCCGGATCGTTGCGGTCGATGTCTGCGGTGACGTTGACGGAACGGAAGCGGTTGGCCCGCCGGATCGTGGCGTAGCCGCGACCCTCCTCGGCGACGACGGCCTCGCCGAAGGGGATCTCGAGGCCGTCCCCGACGCGCAGCCGCATGTCGGCGAGGTTCTGCAGGCTGCGGCGCTCCTCCCGGGGATAGCGCACGAAGACGCGCACCTCGTCGCGCCCGCGCTGGAGGCGCTGCACCTCCTCGCCGTAGAAGGCCTGGCGCACCTGGCGGGCGACGGTCTCGAGCCGCAGCCCGAGGGACTCCCCCACCGGCGTCATGCCCAGCTTCACCTCGCGCTTTCCCTCGAGCTTGCTGTCGGCGATGTCGATGACGGTCTCGTTCTTGGCGAGTTCGGCCTTCACGAAATCGGCGGCTTCGGCGAGCTCGTCGATGTCGGGGCCGGTCAGCTCGAGG
>CAYMMC010000281.1:0-4787 GCA_964391125.1 uncultured Akkermansia sp. | reverse complement strand
GCAGCCTCCTTCATTTCAGAAAGTCGCTGTTCATCAGAAATCAACGATAGGATTTCCCTGGAAAAGTTAACTTCATTCAAAGTGCCTTGGGGCCAAAGCTCGGCGGCGCCCGGAGCGGAAAAGATCTCCGCGTTCGCCGTCTGGTGGTCGTCGGCCGCGAAGGGATACGGGATCAGGACCGAAGGAATTTCATAGTGGGCCAATTCCGTCAACGTCGAGGCCCCGGAGCGGCAGACTGCCAGATCGGCGGCGGCCAGGGCATACTGCATCTCGGCGCAGAAGGATCGCAGCACCCCCGCCGCGGGAGTGCTCTCGTAGGCGGGGCGAACGAGTTCGTAGTCGCCGGGGCCGCTGATGTGCAGCACCTGGATCCCGGCGGCAGCGAAGGCGGGCAGGCTCGCGGCGACGAGCTCGTTGATCCTGCGCGCCCCTTGGCTGCCCCCCATGACCATCACCGTCCGCTTCGCTGGATCCAGCCCGAAGAAGGCGATCCCCTCCTCCCTCGTCGGGCGCTTCGCCACGGAGGGGCGCAAGGGCGTGCCGACGAGCTCGACCCGCTTGCCCGCGCCGAAGAGCGGGGCGCAGCGCTCGAAGCCGACCAGCACCGCGAGGGAGAACTTGGCGTTGAGGCGGTTCGCCTTGCCGGGAATGGCGTTCGACTCGTGGACGAAGGTCGGCAGCCCCATCCACTTCCCCGCCGCGAGCGGCGCGGTCGAGGTGAAGCCCCCCATGCCGAGAACGGCGTGCGCTCCGAAGCCGCGCAGAAGCCGGCGGCAGTCCTGGAAGGATCGCAGAAACCCGATGGCGAAGCCAGGCATCTTCGGCGAGAGCAGTCCCGGCATGGCGATGGAGGGCATGCGCTCGAAGCGCAGATGGCCGTATCCCTCCGTCGCCAAGGCGTCGATCTGTTTCTCCGAGATCAGCAGCAGCGCCTCCCCGCCCCCCGCCGTCCATGCTTCGGCCACGGCGATTCCCGGGAAGAGGTGCCCCCCGGTTCCCCCGCATGCGATGACGAGACCCTTCCCGGAATTATTCAACATTTGGAAACTATCAGATCTTGCGTGGTTTTTGAGCGCTTTCAACCTCCGATCTGGAGGCGAGGGCACTTTTCAGCGGCACGGAGGCGCGAGGCATGGCGCTTGCGGGGATAAGGATCGCCCGCGCACTCCGCCTCACACCACCACGCGCAGGGCCGCCGGCAGCACGCGGACGGTCTGCGGGGTCTCTGCGATGACGTCGCCGTCGACCTGGATGTCGAGGATCGGGTCGGGGCGGATCTCGACCGTCTCGACCGTCCACTGCCGCAAAGCGTGGGAGACGTCGGAATCGAGGTTGGCCTTCAACAGGCCCTCGAGGCCGGTCCGCTCCGCCAAGCGCATGATATTCTCCATGCTGGTCCGCTTCAATTTCTCCAAGCCGGTCATCTTCTCGAGGATCTGCCGGATCCCCACGATGCTGGCCTGCTTCAAGAGGAACACATCGAGCTTGCCGTCGCAAATGTCGACCGAGGGCGCCAAGGTGAGCCGTCCCACCCCGACGGTCCCGGCGTTCGCCACGACGCAGGCCACCCCTCTCGCCTGGACGGTCTCCTTCCCGTCGATGACGATCTCGTAGTCGGCCTCGGGAATCTCCGCCATGGAGGTGATCATGGACTTGATCGCCATTCCTACGTAGGCCCATTTCCCATAGCGGTCCTTCATTTCGCGAGTGGCCTCCTGGAGCACGCCGACCTCGATGCCGCAGCCGATTCGGAGGAGGAAGGGGCGCTTCCCGATCATCCCGACGTCGATGCGGCGGGAGGAGAACTCCTCTCCGCAGACCAGATCGCTGACCCGGTCCAGCTGGGTCGGCAGACGGAGCTCCGAGGCCACCAGGTTGCCCGTGCCGCCGCCGAGAATGAGCATGGGGACATCGCTGCCGAGCAGCCCCGCCGCCACCTCCATCACCGTTCCGTCGCCACCGTAGACCGCGACGACGCCGGCCCCCTCCTCCACCGCCCGGCGCGCCAGGGCGGACCCGTCCCCGGTTCCGTGGGTGATCGAGATGTCCCAATGGATCCCGGCGTCGCGGAAGGCCTGATTCAGGATCGCCAGCAGAGGAATCCGCCGCGACAGGGCCGGGTTCACGACCACGTGGACCGACTTGGGCTTTGCATGTCTCTCCGTATTGTCGGATGGTTCCGCCATTCCATGGCATCATAGGCCGGGATTGCGATCTCGTCACATGGATTGTCGGCTCTCCGCCCAAACCCTCCCCTGGCTGCCGTCGGCGAAGGTGACGAGATCGTCACTCCGGAAGGCTTTCCATTCCCCGGCTCCATCTGAGATTGCCCGCGTCCAACTTTCCGCCGCTTCCTCGCCATGCCAACCATTCTGATCGTCGACGACGAAGACGACATCCGCGAACTCATCGCGGTGAACCTGCGCCGCGAGGGCGACTACAAACTGCTGGAGGCCGCCGACGGCCTCGAGGCGCTCCGCCAGGCCAAGTCGGGCCGTCCCGACCTCATCGTGCTCGACCTCATGCTCCCCGAGATGGACGGCCTGACCGTCTACCGCAACCTGCGCGACGACCCCCGCACCAAGTCGATCCCGGTGATCATGCTCACCGCGCGCGGCCGGCTCGAGGAAAAGATCGCCGGGCTCGAGCTCGGCGCCGACGACTACATGCCGAAGCCCTTTTCCCCGCGGGAGCTGATGCTGCGCGTGCGCAACCTGCTCCGCCGCACCAACACCAACCTGGGCGGCAGCGTCGTCGAGTCGGGTCCCTTCAGCCTCGACAAGAACGCCCTGAAGCTGCATCTCGACGGCGACGCCATCGAGCTGACCGCGACGGAGTTCAAGCTGCTCCTCAGCATGATCGAATCGCCCGGCATCACCCAGGAACGCGGCGACCTCCTCAAAAAAGTGTGGGGATACAGCGATCTCATTCAAACCCGCACCCTCGACACGCACATCAAGCGCCTGCGCGAGAAGCTCGGGGAATACGGGAATTCGATAGAAACCGTCCGCGGCATCGGCTATCGTTTCCAAGAAACTTGAACCAGGTCGCCAACCCTGGACCGCCGTGGACGTCTCCCCTTCCCTCCTCGCCGCCGCCGCCCTCGCGCTCTGGTTCGGGTTCCGCTACTTTCGCCTGAAGCGCGGAGTCGCCGCGCTCGCCCGCTCCCTTCTCGTTGCCCCCGGCGAGGAGCCCGCCCCCCTCCCCGACGGACCCGGCCGCCCCCTCGCCCTGCTCCGCCGGGCGATCGTCGACACCGTGGGCGAGGCCACCCTCGCCCGCGATTCCGAACGGCAGCAGCGGGAGTTCCTGGAGGCGCTTCTCAACGAGATCAAGGACGCGATCTTCATCCTCGACTGCAACCGCGAGATCCGCTTCGCCAACGCCGCCGCCCGTCTCCTCTTCCCCAGCGACCAGCCCTACCGGGCCCGGGCTCTCTACGACGTCTGCCACGACCACCGCGTCTACGACACCCTCGACCTGGCCGAGGAGATCGGCGCGAAAGTCTCCGACCACATCGCCCTGCGCGTCCGGGAGGGAAACAAGGAGCGCCTCCGCGAGCTGATCCTCCTGGTGGAGGCCGAACCTCTCTCCTTCGGCCAGGGAGGCGCTCCGGCGGGCTCCTGGATCCTGATGAAGGACATCACCGCCCAGCTCGAAACCGAGCAGATCCGCCAGGATTTCGTCGCCAACGCCTCCCACGAGCTGCGCACCCCCCTCTCCATCATCAACGGCTACCTCGAAACCTTGGACGAAGAGGAAGCCGCCCCGGACGAGGACGCCCAGCGCCGCGCCATCCGCACCATGCGCAAGCACGGCGAGCGCATCGCCCGCATCGTCGAGGACATGCTCACGATCTCGAAGCTCGAGGGCACCGACGGCTTCCTCTCCAACGAACCCTTCGACCTGCATCAGTCCGTCGAGGACATCGTCGGCCAGCTCCAACCCATCGTCGAGGCGCACCGGGCCCGGATCCGGGTGGAGGCCTCGCCGGAAATCTCCTGGACGCTCGTCGGCGACCGCTTCTATTGGGACCAGATCTTCTTCAACCTCATCGAGAACGCCCTCAAGCAGAATCCCGAGCCCGGCCTGAAGATCACCGTCCGCTTCGCCCTCGTCGAGGGACGCTACCGCATCAGCGTCAGCGACGACGGCATCGGCATCCCCGCCGCCGACCTTCCCCTGGTCTTCAAGCGCTTCTACCGGGTGCAGAAGCACCACGCCCAAAGCCAGGTCAAGGGCACCGGACTCGGTCTCTCCATCGTCAAGCGCGCCGTCGAGGCCCACCGCGGGCACATCGAGGTCGAAAGCCGTCCCGGCGTGGAGACCGTCTTCACCATCACCGTGCCCCAGAGCACCGCGAACGCGCCCGACGGCCCCGCGGAGCGGAGCGGGACGGAAGGTCGGAATCCGGGCGACGCCCGGTGAAGCGGAGCGGACCTCCGCATGGGATCGCGGCGGGCGGGCACGTTTCCAAAAATCACTGTTCGCTTGTCGTTTCCATGGGGAGTTCGCAAACTCCCCGAAGCCGCCTGCGACCTCGTTCCTCGGGAGACCTCGAACGCCTTTCCCGCCAATTTCACCATTCCCCGCGCACCGCCGCGGGGTTCAAGGGTAGCCCCGAGCGGCCCGCTCGGGGAGCGAAGGTCGTGGGGACGCCCGATCAACCGCGCGGGCCGCGCGGCCCTACCCGCCTCGCGGCGAGACCGTCCGTCGAAGCCCTCCCCCCGATGAATGGGGACTGCCGGATCGGCCGAAGCTCGACAGTCTCCCCGGCGGAGCCGGGG
>CAYMMC010000280.1:0-4791 GCA_964391125.1 uncultured Akkermansia sp. | reverse complement strand
CAACATCGCCGAAGGCTTCGAACGACACAGATCCACCGAATTCGCCCATTTTCTCAACATCGCCAAAGCCTCCTGTGGAGAGATGCGCTCCATGCTCTACCTCGCCGAAGACCTTCAATACACCACTTCCGAAACTGCCCAACTTCACCGCGAGAAAGCCCAGGGAATCTCACGGGGCATCGAAGCGCTCGCCAAAACCCTCCGTTCCAAATAGTCCGAAACCTTTCACCTTTTACTTTTCACCTTTTACTTCTCCCATGCACACGGACATCCCCACCGACGAAGGCTACCTCGACATGGACCTGCTCCGCTTCACCACGGCGGGCAGCGTGGACGACGGCAAATCGACCCTGATCGGGCGACTCCTCTACGACTCCAAAAACACCTTCGACGACCAGCTCGAGGCCGTCGAGGCCACCTCGAAGAAGCGCGGCGACGAGCACGTCAACCTCGCCCTCCTCACCGACGGACTCCGCGCCGAGCGCGAGCAGGGCATCACCATCGACGTGGCCTACCGCTATTTCGCGACCCCGAAGCGGAAGTTCATCATCGCCGACACGCCCGGGCACATCCAGTACACGCGGAACATGGTCACCGGCGCCTCCACCGCGAACCTGGCCATCATCCTCGTCGACGCCCGCACCGGGGTGATCGAGCAGACCTGCCGCCACGCCTTCATCGCCGACCTTCTCCGCATCCGCCACGTCATCCTGGCGGTGAACAAGATGGACCTCGTCGACTACAGCGAGCAGCGCTTCAAGGAGATCGTCGACGACTTCAAGCGCTTCGCCTCCCGCCTCGAGAACATCGTCGACATGGTCGCCATACCGATCAGCGCCCTCCACGGCGACAACGTCGTCGAGAAGTCGAAGAACATGGAGTGGTACGAAGGCCCCTCGATGCTCTACCACCTCGAGACGGTCTACATCGGATCGGACCACAACCACGTCGACGCCCGCTTCCCCGTGCAGTGGGTCATCCGCCCCCACTCCGACGAGCACCACGACTTCCGCGGCTACGCCGGCCGCGTCGCGGGCGGGGTCTTCCGGCCCGGCGACGAGATCGTGGTGCAGCCCTCGGGCTTCTCCTCCCGGATCAAGGCGATCGAATCCTACGAAGGCCAGCAGGAGTCCGCCTTCGCTCGGCTTTCCTGCGCCATCACCCTCGAGGACGAGATCGACATCAGCCGCGGCGACATGATCGTGAAGACGAACAATCCCCCGAAGAAGGGGCAGGAGATCGAAGCCATGATCTGCTGGTTCTCCGAATCGACCCAGCTCTCTCCGAACTCCAAATACTATCTTCGCCACACCACCAAGGAGGTGAAGGCCATCGTCAGGGACGTCCGCTACAAGGTGAACATCAACACCCTGCACAAGATCGAAGGGGACAAGACCTTCTCGCTCAACGAGATCGGCCGCATCACCCTGCGGACCTCGGCGCCGCTGATCTACGACTCCTACCGCCGCAACCGGGCCACCGGCAGCTTCATCCTCATCGACTCGCAGACGAACGAGACCGTCGCCGCGGGCATGATCGTCTGAAGGCGGCCAATGGGGAACGACGAAGGGTTGGCCGCGAAAACGGAAGCGGCGCGAATGGAAGAGGGCGGATTCATGTGCATCTTGTGCCTCTTCGCGGCCAGGCCTCCCCTGCGCGCCCTCCCCCCTTGTTCCGATGCCATCGCCCCCCATCGTCCTCACGGTCGCCGGCTCCGATTCCTCGGGCGGCGCCGGGCTGCAGGCGGACTTGAAAACCTTCGCCGCCCACGGGGTCTACGGAGTCTGCGCCGCCACCGCGCTGGTCGCCCAGGTTCCGGGCGCGGTCGCATCGGTTCGAGCCGTCGATGCGGCCCTGCTGTCCGCCCAACTGCAGCTGCTTGAATCGACCTTCCCCCTTTCGGCGATGAAAACGGGGATGCTCGCGGACGCGGCGACCGTCGCTGCGGTCGCCGGCTTCGCGAGACGCCGCCCCGCGCTCCCGCTTGTGCTCGACCCCGTGACCCGGGCGAGTGCGGGGACGGCCTTGCTCACCGAAGCGGGCTTCGATCTTCTCTGCCGCGACCTCCTTCCCCTCGCCCGGCTCGTCACGCCAAACCTTCCCGAGGCCGAACGTCTCCTCGGCGAACCGATCCGCACCCCCGCCGCCTTCGCCGCCGCCCCGCGACGGCTCCACGAGCGCTTCGGATGCGACGTTTTGTTGAAGGGCGGGCACGTGCGGGACGGAGGGGCGACCGTCAGCGACCACGCCTGGATCGACGGGGCCGCCCGCGTCTTCGAGCGCCCCCGCCTCGACGTGCCCGACGTCCACGGGACCGGCTGCACCCTCTCCGCCGCCATCGCCGCCCGCCTCGCCCTGGGGCGGAGCCTGGGAGATGCCATCGAGAGCGCGACCCGCTATCTCGCCGCCTGCCTCGCGCAGCATTTCGCCTGGCCCCCGCGTCCCGACGGCGCCGGCGGCATCGAGGCGTTGAACCATTTCCCCGATGGCGTAGACTGCGCCCGACCATGATCCGAGGCCAGCTTGTCCCCCTCCTTTTCGCCGTCGGCCTTCTCGCGGCGGAGGAACCGGCCCCGGCGCCGGAGACGAAGCCGGCTCCGCCCGCGAAGACCGCCCCGCCGAAGTCTCTCCGAACTCTCGTCGACGCCCTCGACCAGGCCGCCCTCCAGGAGGCCTTCCGCCTCCTCACCACCGACTACATCCAGGGGGCGGACCTCGATCCCTTGGAGATCAACCGCGCCGCGCTCCAGGGCATGCTGGAGCGGCTCGACTTCGGGGCGATGCTCCTCACGGAAAAATCCCGGGCCGAGCGCGACTCGCCCTTCGGCTTCCACCACGCCCGGGCTCACGAGAGCATCGGCTACGTCCGGTTCGGCCGCTACGCCGAGGAGGAGGTCGGCGCCTTCGACGCCGCCTTGGAGGAATTCCAGTCCGACGCGAAGATCGAGCACCTCGTCCTCGACCTCCGCTCGCCCCAGGCCCAGGCCGAATTCTCCATCGCGGCGCGGCTTCTCAGCCGCTTCCGTCCGCCGAACGAGCTGCTCTTCAAGATCCGCCGGCCCGGCAACGAGCGCCCCACCCTCTTCGTCTCCGCGCCCGAGGCGGTGAGCTGCCGCCTCCAGCCCATCCTCCTCGTCGATCGGGAAACCGGCAACGTCGGCGAGATCATCGCCGCCGTCCTGAAGCGCGAAACCGGCTGCCTCGTCATCGGCGAGCAGACTCCGGGACTGGCCGTGGAGTACCGCGACGTGGCCCTCGGCGAGGACCGCATCCTCCGCTACGCGGTCGCGGAAGTCGTCCTGGAGGACGACAGCTCCATCTTTCGCAGCGGCATCGCGCCCGATCTCGTCACGCCGACGCCCCCGAAGGCCAAGCACGCCCTCTACCGCGCCGTCGACGGCGGCGAGCCCCTGGTCGAGCTGCTTTTCCGAAAGCAGCGCCCCCGCATGAACGAGGCCGCCCTGGTGGCCGGAACCGACCCCGAAATCGACTACTACCTGCTCCTGAGCCAGGACAAGCCCACCCCTTGGGACACCCCGCCGCCGCAGGACCGCGCCCTGCAACAGGCCGTCGATCTGCTCGACACGGCGCGCTTTCTGGAATCCCGGCCCCGGGAAAGGAAATGACCCGCGATCCCTCGGACGAGCTGCGCGCCCTGGAAGCCTCGGGGCTCCGCCGCTCCCTGCGCCGGATCGAGTCGCCGCAGGGGCCCCGGATCCGATTGTCCGGCTTCGGAGAATGCCTCAACTTCTCCTCGAACGACTATCTGGGGCTCGCCGACGATGCGGAGCTGAAGGCGATCCACTGCGGACACGTCGAACGCTTCGGCGTCGGCGCCGGCTCCTCGCGCCTCGTCTGCGGCACCCTCGCGCCGCATCTCGAGCTCGAGGAAGCCCTCGCCGCCCTGAAAGGGACGCCGGCCGCCCTCACCTTCGGATCCGGCTTCGCCGCCGCCGCGGGGACCATCCCCGCGCTCTGCGGGAAGGACGACATCGTGATCCTCGACAAGCTCTGCCACGCCTCCCTCATCGACGGCGCGAAGCTGAGCGGGGCGGTCCTCCGCGTCTTTCCCCACAACGACCTCGACCGCCTCGCCGGCCATCTACGCTGGGCGGCGGCGCGGCGCGGGCCGGAGTCCCGCGTCCTCGTGGTCGTCGAGTCGGTCTACAGCATGGACGGCGACCTCGCCCCTCTCCGGGAACTCTGCGGCTTGAAGGAGGCTCACGACGCCCTGCTTCTCGTCGACGAGGCGCACGCCTTCGGCGTTCTCGGGCCGCAAGGACGGGGACTCGCCGCCGCCCTGGGCGTGGAGGGCCGCGTCGATCTCCAGATGGGCACCTTCAGCAAGGCGGCAGGCCTGTCCGGCGGCTACGTCTGCGCCTCTCGCGATCTCGTCGACCTGCTCGCGAACCGCGCCCGCAGCTTCATCTACTCCACCGCCCCCTCTCCCGCCCTCGCCGCCACGGTGCGCGACGCGCTCGGCCTCCTCGCCGGTCCGCGCGGCGAGGCCCTGCGCGAGACCCTCGCCCGCCACCGCGAGGCCTTCGCCCCCGGCTGCCCGAGCGCCATCGTCCCCGTGATCCTCGGAGAGAACGAGGCGGCCCTCGCCGCCTCGGCCCGCCTTCAAGAGCGGGGCTTCCTCGTCCCGGCGATCCGCTACCCCACCGTTCCCCGCGGCGCCGCCCGCCTCCGCATCACTCTCTCCGCCGCCCACGATTCCCGGGAGGTCCGTTCTCTGAAGGAGGCCATCGCCGAAATGTCGAGGGAGCGATCGCTCGCCTGAACTGGAGC
>CAYMMC010000279.1:0-4792 GCA_964391125.1 uncultured Akkermansia sp. | reverse complement strand
CGAAGACCACGACGAAGCGCCCCGCGAAGACTGCGACGAAGGAGGCCGACGAGAAGACGGGGCGGGGCGCTTGGTTCCAGCGCTCCAAGGAAAAGCAGAGCTGATTTCTGCGGTGCAACGGCTTGATCCCATGGCAACTTCCGGCAACGATCCCGCTTTCCCGATTCCGGCCTCCTCCGACCTGCCTGAAGCAGGAGCGGTCGGCCTGACCAAGCGCGAGTATTTCGCCGTGCATCTCTTCGAGGGCGTCATCGCGAAACTGAGCGTGAACTGCACGCTGCAGGACAAGGCGAACTACGCGGTCGAGGCGGCCGACGCGCTCTGCAGGGCGCTCTCGGCAGGCGAAGGCGAGCGGGGGTGACCGCCGGACCGTCCTCCGGCCAGCGTGGCGCGCTCAGCCGTCGCGATTCCGTCCATCGCAATTGGAGGCAGCACCATCCGCCTCCGCGCCGGACCTGCGGACGGGGCGAGTTCGTGCTTGCAGATGGGGACGCTTTGCTGCTAAGGTCGCCAGTCCGTCCCACTGCGGAAGTTGCAGCCACGTCGGAACTCGCCCAGGATCATCCACTGCTGTGTCCATTCTCCCCCATTCCGAGGCCTGTCGGCGGCACCTGCTCCTTTGGACGGTGGCCGGGGGGCTGTGGTGCGGCTCCGCGGCGACGACCTTGGGCGACGGCGGCGGGGGGAGCGACATCGCAGCCGTCGCCGCAGGCGAGGCGCAAAGGCGGCAGAAGCAGGTCGAGGCGGCCCAGACCCTCTTCACCGCCGGTTCCAAGGCCTATTCGGACCAGTCCTACGCCGAGGCGATGGACTACTACAAGGCGGCCTTCGAAACCCTGCCGGACGTCCCGGCGGTGGCGAGCCAGCGGCGGGTGTTCTTCGACCGCTACCAGAGCGCCTCCCGGCGCTACGCCATGATCCTCGTGGACGAGGCGAAGTGGGCCGAGTCCGAGAGGACCCTTGCCGACGTGGTGGCCCTGGCGGAGGGGGCGGGCGTGCCGGCGGAGCGGGTGGATCCGGAGATCCGCAAGATGCTCCGCGATTTGCGCGGCCGCGACGACCGCTACAATTTCGCGATGAGCCCCCGGCATCTCCGCAACGTCGATCAGGTCGAGACCAAGCTCATCGTCGCGAGGGGATACCGGGAGCTGGGCGACTACGACCGGGCCGAGCGCACCTACCACGAGGTCCTCAACATCGATCCCCACAGCACGGCGGCGCGCCGGGGGCTGGAGATGGTCGAGCGGTACCGGATGAACTATTTCGACGCGGCCTACGACCACACCCGGGCGAAGCGCTTGGCGGAAGTCGCGGCGGGCTGGGAGAGCCCGGTGCCGACCATGCTGCAGGAGGGGGAGATCCCGATCAACGCCGACGGCGTCACGACGGGGGGCAGCGCCACGATCGAGCGGAAGCTGAGGGAGATCGTCATTCCCACCCTGGAGTTCAACCAGGCCCGGCTCTCCGACGTGGTCGAATTCCTCGCGCAGAAGGCGCAGGAGCTGGACGCCTCGGAAACGGATCCGGCGCGGCGCGGCGTGAACATCGTGATCGACCCCGCCGCCGGTTCGGACGGGCAAGGCGCAGCGGACCGAACGCTCACCGTGAAGCTGGCCAACGTGCCCCTCGGCGTCGCGTTGCGGTACGCGGTGGGGCAAGTCGGCATGACCTACCGCACCGACAATTTCGCGGTGCGCGTCGTCTCGCCCTCGGCGGGCGACGGCTCGCTCTCCAACCGCAGCTGGGTCGTGCCTCCGGGCTTCCTCTCCGGAGAGGGCGGAGACGCCGGATCGGCGGCGGGCCCGACCGATCCCTTCGCCTCGGTCTCCTCGACCGACGGCGGGGGGGCTCTGGTCCGGCGCATCTCCGCCCAGCAGTTCCTGCAGGACCGCGGCGTGCAGTTCGGAGAGGGGGCGTCGGCGACCTACATCGCCGCCACCAACACGCTTCTGGCGAGGAACACCGGGGAGCAGATGCTGCTGATCGACGAGATCGTGCAGGCGGCGCGGGACACGGCGCCGAAGATGGTCGAGATTCACGTGAAGATGGTCTCGGTGGAATCGACGGATCTGCGGCAGTTCGGCTTGGATTTCCTCCTCGGGCAGAGCAACCTGGGCTCGAGCCCCCGCGTCTTCCTCGGCGGCGGCACCGACGGGAATTCCTCCGTGCCGGTGGGGCCGACCGATTTTCCGTTCAACTTCCCGGGCGCGGGACCGGTGGGCACCTACCCCGTGACGAGCGGGCTGCGCACCGGGAACATCGACAACGGCCAGACGATCGACTCCGTCATCAAGCGGGACTCGCCCTCGCCCGTGGGAAGCAAGGCGCCGGGGATCTTCTCCGTGGCGGGCGTCTTCACCGACCCGCAGTACCAAATGGTGCTGCGGGCGCTCAACCAGTTGAAAGGGGCCGACTTCCTAGCCGACTCCTACGTCACCGTCCGGCCTGGATCCGTCGCGACGATGGAGCAGGTGAGGGAGTTCATCTATCCGACGGAATACGATCCCCCGGAGATACCGAACACCTTCGGGGACAGCGGGGACGGGAATTTCCCCGTCACTCCGGCGACTCCGACCGCCTTCGAAACGCGGAAGCTCGGCAAGTCGATCGAAGTCGAGCCGACCGTGGCGGCGGACAACCGGACGATCGGCCTGAGCGTGTTGATGGACTTCACCGACTTCAGCGGTTTCATCAACTACGGCACTCCGATCACCAACAGCGCGAACATGGTCGACGGCCAGCCGTCCGTGGTGACGCCGAACGAGATCCTCATGCCGGTCTTCGACGCCATCAAGGAGACGACGAACGTCGTCGTCTGGGACGGCCAGACCGTGGCCATCGGCGGCTACCACGGAGAGTCGATCACCACGACGGAGGACAAGATTCCCTATCTCGGCGACCTGCCGGTCCTCGGCCGCGCCTTCAAGTCGAACACCTCGCAGTCGACGAAGCGGGCCTTGACGATCTTCGTCACGGTGCGGCTGGTCGATCCGGGGGGCAATCCCATCAACGCCCCGGCGGAGGAGAGCGCGCCCGAGCTGATGACTCGCCGCGATCCGCTCCCTGCCCCGGCAAGCTTCGCTCCGGGGCCGCCGCCGGTCTATCCGGCGAAGTGAGCGTCTACGCCTTTGCGCGAGCAGGCGGATTCGCGGAGACAATTTCGTTGCTCCGGAGGAGGCGAGCCGATATAAACCCTTCGACCCCTTTGTCCAGCCCATGAGTTCCCCCGCGACGTCGGAGCCGTACCACCCCAGCACCGAGCCATCGACCACGGAGCTCCGGAACGCCGTGATCCGTTTCGCGGGCAACTCGCAGGACGGCATCCAGACCATCGGCGGCCTGCTCGCCAAGCTCGCGGGCCGCAGCGCCCGCGAGGTCATGACCTACATGACCATTCCCGCGACGATCTCGGGCGGACCGTCCATCTTCCAGGTCCATCTCGGTTCCGGCGAGGTGCTCTCGGCGGGCGACGAGTCGGATTTCCTCTTCGCCTTCTACCAGCACAGCTACGACAACCACATCGGTTCGCTGCGTCCCGGCGGGATCTGCCTCTACGACAGCGGCCACGTCCAGGAGCTGAAAAGCGACATCGACGCCGTCCACGTCGGCGTTCCGATCACCGGCGCGACGGTGGAGGCCCTCGGCGGCAACACGAGGGAGCGCGGCAAGAACCTATTCGTCCTCGGGCTCGTCACGCAGATGTTCGAGCTGGACAAGGAAAAGGTCGTCGGACTCGTCTCGCGCCAGTTCGGCCGGAAGAGCGAGGACGTGCTCCGCAACGCGATGCTGGCTTTCGACGCAGGCTACGCCTATCCCATCGGCGACCTCCTGGGCGGGGACTTCGTCCTGCAGCAGGGCAGGGGAGCGGTGGCCGACAAGGTCACCACCGACGGGAACACTGCGCTGACGATGGGCCTTCTCGCCGGCGGGGTGCGCTACGGGGCCGCCTATCCGATCACGCCCTGGTCGACGATCATGGAGCAGCTCCGCGCCGAACTGCCCAAGTACGGCGGCTTGTTCGTCCAGGCCGAGGACGAGCTGGCGGCGGTGGCGATGGCCCTCGGATTCGCCTATGCCGGTCACACGGCGGTGACGGGCAGCGCGGGCCCCGGCATCTCCTTGAAGATGGAGGCGCTCAGCTACGGGACCATGGCGGAGCTGCCGCTCGTCGTCGTCAACGTGCAGCGCGGCGGCCCCAGCACCGGACTGCCCACCAGCGTCGAGCAGAGCGACCTGATGCAGGCGATCTATGGCAGCCACGGCGACTGCCCCCGCATCGTCCTCGCGCCGAAAAACGTGGCCGACTGCTTCTACACGGCGGTGGAGGCCTGCGAGCTGGCCCGGACCTACAGTTGCCCGGTCTTCATTCTCACCGACATGGCCCTCGCCTCGCGCATCGAGGCCTTCGAGCAGCCCGACCTCTCCCGCTGGCTGCACGAGCCGACCCTCGACCTTTCGACCCGGGGCGAGGACTTCGAACCCTATCCGCTGGACGGCGCGACCCGGCATGCGCCTCCCGGATCGGCGATGGCGGGCGGCAAGTATCCCGTCGTGACCGGTCTCGAGCACGACGAATGGGGGCATCCGAGCGCGAACCCCGGGATCCACCAGAAGATGACGGAGCGCCGCCGCGAGAAGCTCGAGGCCTGCGCCGCCACCCTGCCCCTTCCCGGAGTCCACGGCGACGAGTCCGGCGAGATCCTGCTCGTCGGCTGGGGATCGACCTGGGGGCCGATCCGCGAGGCCGTCGGACGCCTCCGCGAGGCGCGGCGCAGCGCGGGGGCGATCCATC
>CAYMMC010000278.1:0-4797 GCA_964391125.1 uncultured Akkermansia sp. | reverse complement strand
CACCGATTTCCCGTGGCGCGATCGGGCGGGGATCCTCGCGGCCGTGTCCCGCGTGAGCGATGGGCCATCGGCTTTCGGTCCCGGATTCCCGGGACGGTGGAGATCTTCCGGCGGCAGGCGTTGGGCGGGGCCTCCTTCCCGTCGGCGCCGCGGGCGGCCCCGCCCTGTCCCAGCTCAGGCTCCTTTCCCCGGTTCCTTCCCTCCCTTTTCCGAGGCGGCCTGGCGCAAGCGACGGGCGAGGCCGGAATGCCGCCGCAGGCCTTCGTGGTTGCGCACGGCCGTCTCCAGCGCCCGCCGTTCGCCGACGATCACGACGAGACGCTTCCCGCGGGTGATGGCGGTGTAGACGAGCTGGCGCTGGAGCATGGGGAAATGCTGCGAGGCGAGGGGGACGACGACGGCGGGGAACTCGCTGCCCTGGGCCTTGTGGATGGTGACGGCGTAGGCGAGCTGCAGCTCGTCGAGCTCGCCGGGCTCGTAGCGGACGCGGGCGTGGCCCTCGAAGGCGACGTGGATGGCGACGGGCTCGTTCGTGATCTCGGCGATGTGGCCGATGTCGCCGTTGAAGATCTCCTTCTCGTAGTTGTTCCGGGTCTGGATGACCTTGTCGCCGGTGCGGAAGAGGCTGCCGAAGCGCTCGATCTCGTTCTTCAGCTGGCTCGGCGGGTTGAGGGCGGCCTGGAGGCGGGCGTTGAGCTCGCGGGTGCCGAGGGACTGGCGGTTCATCGGCGAGAGCACCTGGATGCCGTCGCGCGGGTGCAGGCCGAAGCGCTCGGGGATGCGCTCGGCGACGAGGTGCCGGACGGTCTCGGCGACGGCCTCCGCCCCGTCGCGGGGGAGGAAGAAGAAATCGGCTCCGGCGGGGTTGTCGAGCGGGGGGAGCCGGCCCCGGTTGACCTCGTGGGCGGCCTCGACGATGCGGCTGCCGAGCCCCTGGCGGTAGATGCGGGAGAGGCGGGCCACGGGGACGGCGCCGCTCTCGATGAGGTCGGCGAGGACGCGGCCGGGGCCGACGGAGGGGAGTTGCTCGGCGTCCCCGACGAGGAGGACGCTGCCGTCCGGCGGGACGGCCTCGAGGAAGCCGGCCATGAGGCGGAGGTCGACCATGGAGGCCTCGTCGACGATGAAGAGGTCGCCTGCGAGGGGGCGCGCCCGGTTGCGGGCGAAGCCGGCCACGGGCTGGTATTCGAGGGCGCGGTGGAGGGTGAAGGCCTCGCGTCCGGTGCTCTCGGCGAGGCGTTTGGCGGCGCGTCCGGTCGGGGCGCAGAGGACGGGGGCGGCCTTTCTTTCCACGAGGAGGGCGACGAGGGCCTTCAGGATGGTGGTCTTTCCGGTGCCGGGCCCGCCGGTGAGGACGAAGAGGCGGTGGCGCGAGGCGTCGACGACGGCCCGGGCCTGCTCGGGCGAGAGCTGCAGGGAATGCTCCTTTTCGAATCCCGGGATGGATTTCTCCGCGTCGAGGGGCGGCAGGGCGGAGGGCTTCGCCAGCATCGCGGCGACGGCTTCGGCGACGCTCCGCTCGGCGCGGTGGAGCTCGGCGGCGTAGACGAGCACCTCGTCGTCGCCGCTCTCGACGACGAGGCGGCTCTCGAGGACCAGCCGGCTCAGGGCGAGCTCGACGTCGCCGGGGGCGGCCTGAAGCATCTCGGCGGCCTCCGCGACGAGGGCGGGGCGGGGCAGGGCGGCGTGCCCCTGGCGTTCGGCCTGGTCGAGGACGTGCTCGATCCCGGCGGCGAGGCGCTGCGGCGAGCCCTCGGCCTGGCCCATCTGCCGGGCGATCTGGTCGGCGGTGCGGAAGCCGATCCCGGGGACGTCGCGGGCGAGGCGGTAGGGATCGGCGCGGAGGACGTTGGCCGCCTCCTGCCCATAGATTTTGTAGAGGCGCAGGGCCCGGGCGGTGGAGACCCCGTAGTGGTGGAGGAGGATCATGAGGTCGCGGACCGATTTCTGCCGCTTCCAGGAATCCTTGATGCGGCGGCGGCGCGAGCGACCGATCCCCGGCACCTCCTCGAGACGCTGGGACTCCTCCTCGATGACGCGGAAGGTGTCCGTGCCGAAGGCGGCGACGATGCGGTCGGCGTAGGCGGCCCCGATGCCGTCGATGAGGCCGCTGGCGAGGAAGCGGCGGATGCCCTCGGGCGAATCGGGCGGCAGGGCGTGGATCCGGTCGGCCTCGAACTGGCGGCCGAAGCGGCGGTCCTGCCTCCATCTGCCCGTCGCCCGGATGCGCTCCCCGGGGGTGGCGGAGGGCAGCCGGCCCCGCACGGTGAGACGCTCGCCGTGCCCGTCCTCGACCTGCATGATGGTGTAGCCGTTCTCCTCGTTGTGGAAAACGACGGCCTGGACGACGCCTCCGATTTCGGACTGGCGGTCGGCGTCGCTCATTTCGTCGGGGGTTCGGGCAGGGGGTGGGCGGAAATACTGGCTCTTTACAAGCCTTGACCTGTGTCGCATATTCGCCGCCCCATGGCAATCCTATCCATTTTGTTGACGGCGGTCATCGTCGTGGCCAGCATCCTGATCGTGCTGATCGTCCTGATCCAGCGCCCCAAGCAGGAAGGCCTCGGCGCGGCTTTCGGGGGCGGTGCGCTCGACTCGGCCCTCGGCGCCCACACCACCGACATCCTGCAGAAGTTCACGACCTATCTCGGCATCGCCTTCTTCGTCTCCGCGATCGGCCTGGCCATGGTGAAGACCCGCCAGTTCCGCGCCTCCGCCGCGAACGACCTGCTCGAAGGGGTCGAGGCGAGACAGTCCGAGCTACCGGGCCTGCCGCCGGAGCTATCCAACCTCCCCGGCCTCGAGGGGCTGACAGTCGACCCGGCCCCGGCGGCACCCGCCGAGGACGCCAAGCCCGCCGACGAGACGCCCGCGCCCGCCGAAGCCAAACCTGCGGAGGAGGCTCCGGCACCGGCGGCGGAATCGCCCAAGTCCGCGGAAACCCCTGCTCCTGCCGCTCCTGCCGCACCTGCCGCTCCTGCGGCGGAAGCGCCCAAGCCTGCGGAAGCTCCCGTCCCTGCCGCCCCGAGCGCTCCGGCCACCGAAGAGAAGGCCAAGGAGCAGTGAGGTCGTCCGGACGGCTTTCCGACATCGGCAGGATCGCATCGAACCGGCGCACGTCGCCGGAGACCCCAGCCATGACCTCCGCCGGAGACCCATCGAGCGCGGAAAGGGGGGCCTGGTCCGACAAGAGGCGCTGGCTGGTCCGATCCCCCAATCCCCTCGGCGACGCCTGCATGTCGCTGCCCGCAGTGCGCGCCCTGAAGCGGGCGTGGCCCGACTGCGCCATCGCGGTGGCCTGCCGCGAGAATCTCGCCCCGCTCTGGCAGGCCTGCGACGCGGTCGACGAGGTGATCGCCTTCGCCAAAGGGCTCTCGCCCCTGGCGGTGGGCCGCCTTCTTCGCGGACGCGGCCCCTTCGACGCCGGGCTGCTCCTGCCGAACTCCTTCCGCTCGGCGCTGGAGCTGCGCCTCGGCGGCGTCGGCGCCCTCGTCGGCTACGCAGGCCACCAGCGCCGGCTGCTGCTGAAGCTCGCCGTGCCCGAGACGCCCGCGGCGGAGGGCCCCCGCCACCACGTCCACCGCTATCTCGACCTGGTCCGCCCCTTGGGCGTTCCGCTCGAGCCGCTCGACGCGGTCCTCGCCATTCCGCCGGCCCCGGCGCCCATCCCCGCCCCGCCCCGCGAGATCCATCTCGGCCTCTGTCCCGGCGCGGAATACGGCAACGCGAAGCGCTACCCCGTGGAGCGCTACGCCGAGGCCGTCGCCCAGCTGCGCCGGCGGCGTCCGGAGACGGCGTTCCGAGTCTCCATCTTCGGCAGTCCGGCCGAGCGGGGCATCGGCGACCAGCTCGCCGGCCTGATCGCCGAGCCGCGGGCCAACCGGGCGGGGGAGACCAGCGTCGCCGATCTGGTCGCGGAGCTGCGCACCTGCCATCTGCTGGCGACGAACGACACCGGGACGATGCATCTCGCCGCCGCCCTCGGCGTGCCCGTCGTCGCCATCTTCGGCTCGACCGAGCCGGATCTGACCGCCCCGATCGGAGCGGTCCACCGGGTCATCCGCGAACCGGTCGATTGCAGCCCCTGCTTCCTCCGCGAATGCCCCGTCGACTACCGCTGCATGCTGCGGATCGAGCCCGCCCGGGTCGCCGAGGGGATGGAGGCGATCCTCGACCAAGCCATCCGATGAAAGCCATCCTCACCCATCCCGGGAGCGCCCACAAGGACGACTTCCTCGCCTGCTGCCTGCTCGTCGCGAAATACGCCCTGCCGGTGTGGCGGCGCGAGCCGGGAGAGGACGATCTGAGCGATCCGGGCATCCTGGTGGTCGACGTCGGCGGCGAGCACGACCCGGAGCGGGGCAACTTCGACCACCACCAGTTCCCCGCGGAGCACGAGCCGATCTGCTCGCTCTCCCTGGTGCTCCAGCATTTCGGCCTCTACGAGGATGCGAGGGCCTTCTGCGAATGGCTCGAGCCGACCGAATGGTTCGACTCGCGCGGGCCCTTCGCCACCGCCGACTGGCTCGGGATCGACCGTTCCGTCGCGAACCGGCTCAATTCCCCCGTCGACATCACCCTGCTGCGCCGCTTCGCCCAGCGGCGGGAGCTGGAGCCGGGCGACCCGGTCTGGGAGGTGATGCGCATGGTCGGCGAGGACTTGCTGATGTATCTGCGCACCCTGCGCGAGCGGCTCGACCACGTCGCCGCCCACGCCCGCGTCCTCGAGGTCGGCGGCGAGGGCGGAGGGGAGCCCCTGCGGGTGCTCTACATGCCCCGGACCGAGCCGATGCCCGA
>CAYMMC010000277.1:3414-4813 GCA_964391125.1 uncultured Akkermansia sp. | reverse complement strand
CGGCGACGCCGGGCAGCGCGGCGGCCAGGGCGTCGATGGCGTTGACGCCTTCGTGGTGCTTGCTCCCGGCGTGGGCGGCCCTCCCCGAGGCGCCGAGGCGCCAGGTGCTGCGCCCCTTTCGCGAGACGACGAGGTGCCAGCCGCGCCCGTCGACGGGACCGCCCTCGTAGACGAGCACGGCCCGGGCCCTGCCGCCGCAGCGGAGGGCGGTGGCGCGGGCGAAGTCGTCGCCGGTGACCTCCTCGGCGGCGTTGGCGGCGACGAGCCACGATGCCCGGGCGAAGGCCTCGGGCGACTGCTCCCTCAGGATTTTCAGGATCAGCCAGATCAGGGCGGTGCCGCCCTTGTTGTCGACGGTGCCCGGTCCGTAGATGCGGCCTTCGCCGGGGCGTTCGTCCCAGTGGAATCCGTTCGCGGCTTCCTCTTCCGGCGGAAAGACGGTGTCGGAATGGGTCGCGAGGAGGAGGGGGGCGCCCTCGCCTTCGCTGCGGAGAAAGAGGTGGGGGCCGGCGCCGGGCCGTTCGCAGGGGACGAACTCGGGGGAGAGGCCGAGCGGGGCGAAGGCCCGGGCGGTGGTCTCCGCGACCTCGGCCACGCCGCGGCCGTTGGCGGTGAAGCTGTTCACCGCGACCAGTTCGCGGAGCAGGCCGAGGGCGGCGGGGAGATGGCGCGCGGCGGCGGCGAGGAAGGAATCGGAGTTCATCGGGGAACGGCGCCGATGCCGGGACGGTCGGGCATGACGAGGGAGCCGTCGTCGGCGTAGGCGATGCCCGCGTAGTCGTCGTTGGCGAGGTGGAGGTGGCCGTCCAGGTCGATCCAGTCGGCCCAGGCGGCGAGATGGGCGGCGGCGGTGGTGCCCAGGCTGCTTTCGATCATGCAGCCGAGCAGGACGCCGAGCCCGTGCTCGCGGGCGGCGGAGATCATCTCGACGGCGCCGTCGAAGCTGCCGCATTTGAGCAGCTTCACGTTCACGCCGTCGAGGTGCTCGGCGTAGGGGGCGAGGTCCGCCGCCGTCTGGACGCTCTCGTCGGCGTAGATCGGCGGGGCCTGTTCGGGCAGCTCGCGGCGCAGTTCGCGCCAGGCTTCGGGGGGATGGCGATGGTGGAGGGGCTGTTCGACGAGCGCCGGGCGGTAGTCCATCAGTTTGGCGATCATCAGGGGCGCTTCGGTGGGGTCCCAGCCGCCGTTGACGTCGAGGAGCAGCTCCGTCCCGGGGGCGGCGCGCCGGGCCCGGGCGACGATGGCGAGGTCGAGCCCGAGATCGCCCGATCCGAGCTTGAGCTTGAGGACGGGAAACTGCTCCGCCAGCGCCGCGATCCGGGCGGCGAAGCTCTCCAGATCCTCGGGGATGCCGAGGGATCGGCAGCCCGGAGGAACGAAGTCGGTGGGCAGGCCGAGC
>CAYMMC010000277.1:0-3404 GCA_964391125.1 uncultured Akkermansia sp. | reverse complement strand
TCTCACGGGCCCAGGCCGAGAGAGGGCGCCAGGCGGCGCGGGCGGCGGTCTCGTGCTCGATCAGGTTGACGGCGAGGCGGACGGTCCGCGGCAGCCCGTCGCCGGAGTCGCCCCGCTCGAAGCGGGCGAGCGATTCCTCGGGGTCGTCGCCGTAGCAGGGGACGAAGGGGGCCTCGGCGACGAGTCCGTCGCGGTGCATCCTCAGGACGGTGCGAGTCGCCGAAGCCCCGTGGGCGATGTGGAAGGGCTCGGCGAGACGCAGGGTGTGGAGGCTGGCGCGCATGGGAGGGTTGGGACGGGGCGCAGAGGACTCTCGGGAGAAAAAAATGACAAAGATCGTCACGTCTTCCGCTTCGAGAACAAGAATTCGTGGATCCTATTCCCCCTCCGGATCCAAAAATAACCCCGGTGCCGCTCGCGCGGCACCGGGGCCCTCCTCCTTACAAGATCGAACGGGATTTTGAACGAATCCCGTTCTCACAGGAGCCTTTTAATGAATTTGCCGCGATCCGGCAAGAAAAATCCGCCGATTTGCGAGATTCTTTCGAAAAGTTCACTTCGGGGGGCGCCGCCGGAAGGCCTTGGCGAAATCCTCGAAGCTCGGCTCCGGACCCTCCGCGCTCCATTCCTCCAGCTCCCGTCTCTCGCGCTTCGTGGGCCGTCCGGCGCCGCTGTCGCGCAGCGGAGTCGATTCGCGGGCGGTCCGCTCCAGCTCGGCGACGCGGGCGTATTCCTCGGGCGGGGTGAGATCGAGGAGGTGCTCGGCGACCGACTTGGGGCCGACGCGGTGGCGCAAGGAGGTCTTCACCAGCAGGATTCGTTCGAGCATTCCCTGGCGCATGCGGATTTCGTCGCCGGGGCGGACGCGGCGCGAGGCGCGGCAGCGCTGCCCGTTGACGAGGAGGCGTCCCCTCTTGCAGGCCGCCGCCGCGAGGGGGCGGGTCTTGTAGAGCCGCACCGACCAGGCCCATTGGTCGATCCGCACGCTTTCGCCGGGGCCGGTGCTGGAGTGCTCCGTCACGTTGGATGCCTCCCGAAGTCTCCTCAGTGGTTCAGCACGAACTCCGCCGAGTTCAGCAGCGACCAGAGCAGGTCCTCGTAATGGCCGCGTTCCGGCGCGGCGCCGAGGTGGGCCAGGGCGGTCTGGCGCTCGGCGGTTCCCGGCTTCCGGGAGAAGAGCCGCAGGTAGATTTCCTCGACCGCCGCCTCGGGCTTGGGATTGGCGGCGAGTCCGTCCAGCCAGGGGCTCTTCGCGGAGAGCTTCTGCTGCAAGCTGTCGGAGTTCATCAGGTGCAGGGCCTGGACCACGCTGCCGCCGGTCTCGCGTTCGCAGGGCGGGGCGGCGCTGGAATCGGGACGGCCGAAGGCATCGAGGAAGTTGCTCGGGAGGAGGTGGTTCCACTGCCGCATCGCCCGGCTGTCGGCGGGCAGCCCGCTGAGCTTCTCGGCCTGGCCGGTGATCTCCGAGATCGCGTCGAGCAGCACTTCTCCGGGGAGTCGGCGGCGGTAGCTGCGGGAGAAGTTCCGCAGGTCCCCGACGTTGGTCTCGTTCGGCTCGGAGCTCTGCTGGTAGAGACGGCTCCCCAGGATGAGGCGGAGGGTGTGCTTCTGGTCGAAGCCGTGTTCGACGAAGTCCTTGGCGAGCCAGTCGAGCAGCGGGGCGTTCGACGGCGGATTCGACTCGCGGAAGTCGTCCACCGGATCGACGAGGCCCTTGCCGAACATCTCGGCCCAGATCCGGTTGACCATGGCTTTTCCAAAGTGGGGGTTGTCCTTCTGCGAGAGCCAGTCGGCGAAGAGCCGGCGCGGGTCGACCGAGGGGTCGATGGTGTCGAAGGGCTCGCCGCCGGGCGGCTTCGGCGTCATCACCGCCTCGCTCACGGGGTGGGTCACCTTGCCGCCGGGCTCGAACCACCATTGCTCGGGCTCGCCCGAGATCGGCGCGGAGATGCCCTGGCCCTTCCGCTTCATCGAACCGAAGAAGGCGGCCATGGAGTAGTAGTCGTCCTGGCTCCACTTTTCCGAGGGATGGTGGTGGCACTGGGCGCAGTTCAGCCGGACGCCGAGGAAGAGCTGGGCGACGAACTCGGCCATTTCGAAGGGCTCGCGCTTGTCCCGGATCACGGCGACGGGACCGTATTCGTGGGTGCTCCCCTCGGCGGTGAGGAGCTCGGCGGCGAAGGCGTCCCAGGGGGTGTTGTCGCGGAATTTCTCGCGGATCCACTGGTCCAGCAGATAGACGGGCTTCACCCCGACCCGCTGGGTGTTCGGGCGCAGCAGGTCGCCCCACTTCACGGCCCAGAAGTCGGCGTAGTCGAGGCGGTGCTCGGGACCGAGGAGGCGGTCGATCAGCTTGGTCCGCTTGTCGGGGGAGGCGTCGGCGAGGAAGGCGCGGGTCTCCTCGAGCGTGGGCAGGCGGCCGAGGGTGTCGAGGGTGGCGCGGCGGATGAACTCGTCGTCGCGGCAGGGTTCGGAGGGGAAGAGCCCCAGGTCCTGGAAGCGGGCGTAGGCGAGGTCGTCGATCGGGTTGTTCCGGGGAAGGGCGGTGTAGCGCTCCTTCGGCAGGAGGGTGTCGGGCGGGATGACGACCCGCACCGCCGCGATCTGCTCGACGTAGCGGACGATGACGCTGTTCTCCCCGGTCACGCTCCCGGCGGTGACGCGTCCGTCGTGGTCGACCTGGGCGAAGGCCTGGTCGTTCGAGGTGTACTCGCAGAGATTGGTGACGTCGCGGGTCGTGCCGTCGGAGTAGGAGACGGTGACCTTGAGAGGACGAATCTCGCCCTTCTTCAGGACGGCCTCCGGCGGATCGACGGTGATTCCGGTGGGCTCGGGCTCGTCGGGAATGGTGCGCGGAGCGCCCTCGGCGATCCATTGGCGGATCACCCGGTAGAACTCCGAATCCTTGTCGAAGCGCTTGTCGCCCTCGTGCGGCACCGTATTGGTCGCCTTGAGCAGCAGCAGGGAATAGTCCGGCGCGGCGGGGAAGATCCTCCGTCCTCGGGCGTCGTGGACGATCTCGCGGTAGTCGGCGTCGGGATCGAAGGAGAAGATCGAGAGGGCGAAGCCGTTCTGCCCGTCGGATTTCGCGTGGCAGCTCCCCGCCATGCAGCCGGCGCGGGTGAGGATGGGAAGCACGTCGTTCTCGAAGGAGATGGTGGGAGGTTCCGCCGCCTGGAGGGGGGCGGAAAGGAGGAGGGCAAGAATCACGGACGGCAGGAAGGCCGCGATGCGGGAGAGGATGCCTGGCGTTCTACCGCTCCCCGGGAGCGAATCTGGGTGGTTTGGGATCATTGAAAAATCGGTGTCGAGTCGAGTCGGGACGAGCTTGCCGCCGTCATTGGCCCGTCGGGGGGGCGGGCTTGGTCTCCGGCTTCGGGGCGGGTTTGGTCTCGGGCTTCGGG
>CAYMMC010000276.1:0-4833 GCA_964391125.1 uncultured Akkermansia sp. | reverse complement strand
GGTGAGTTTGTCAGGAAATTTTCGTGCTTCTTGCCTTTTCGTGGCCAACTGTCATTCCAGCTTCGAGTCCGTCCTCGGATCGAAGGCCGCCCGCACCCCTTCGCCGATGAAGATGCCGAGCAGGCTCACCAGAAAGAGCGCGAGCGAAGGGTAGAGGATGAGCCACCAGGCGTAGGGCTGCGACTGGCCCTGGTCGAGGAGGTTCCCCCAGCTCGGCGTGCCGGGGGGCAGGCCGAAGCCGAGGTAGTCGAGCGCGGTCAGGGTGAAGATGGAGCCGACCAGGGCGAAGGGGAAGAAGGTGATCACCGGGACGAGGGCGTTCGGGAGGATGTGGCTGAACATGATCTTCCAGCGCCCGATGCCCATGACCTTGGCGGCTTCGACGAAGGGCAGCTTGCGCAGGCGGAGGAACTCGGCCCGCATGTAGTAGGAGATGCCGATCCAGTTGAAGATGCCGTAGACGAAGCCGAGCAGGAGGAAGCTGCGCCCGTAGATCGAGCTGAGCAGGATCATGATGAGGAGGAAGGGCATGGCCTCCCAGATCTCGGTGAGGCGCTGGCCGGCGAGGTCGATCTTGCCGCCGAAGTAGCCCTGCACGGCGCCGAGGAAGATGCCGATGAAGTAGGGGAAGACGACCAGCAGGACGCCGAAGAGCAGGGCGGTGCGGGTGGCGTAGAGGATGCGCACGCCGACGTCGCGTCCGCTGTTGTCGAGGCCCAGGGCGTGTCCCTTCACCGGGCGGAAGGGGAACTCGATGGTCTCGCGCTGGAAGCTGACGGTGAGCTTGCCCGCCGGGGTGGAGAGCTCGTAGGGCTCCTGCGGCACCACCGTGGCCTTCTCGGCGATGGCGAGGATGGCGGCGCGGGCGGAATCGTCGAGCTCCTCCCAGACGGCGGGCGGGTCGGCGAGGAACTCGAGCTCCGCCGAGAGCACCGCCTTCTCCGCCCGGCCCTTCCCGGCGCGTCGTTCCATGGAGACGCGGACGAGCCTGGGCGCGGCGCGGCCGGGGGTGAAGGGGGTGAGATGGAAGGCGACACCCTCTCCGTTCGTCGCGCTCGCGGCGGGGGCGGCCTGGTTGGCGAAGCGCAGGGCGAGGGCGGAGCGGATGGGCTCGGGCAGGTCGACGCCCTCGCCGGCCAAAGGCTGGCCGCGCAGGGCGAGGTCGGTGTCCTTTCCGTAGAAGCCGGCGGCGCCGCGGCTGCGCTGGATGGCGAGGCCGGCGTCCACGTCGACCGAGGCGATCTGGTCGGCGGGGGCGAAGGTCAGGGTCAGGGTGGGATCGACCTCGATCTGCGAGGGCGAGAGCGACTCCTCGGGGCCGTTGCGGACGAGGGGCCAGAGCATCCAGTTGGCGTCGTCCTCGGCGAAGAGCGGCGTTTTCTCCAGCTCCTTGTAGCGGGGCTGGGTGTGGATGCCGGAGCCGGTGAATTCCGATTCGGGGTAGAAGCGGAGGACGGGGAAGTAGAGCTTTCCGTTCGCCTTCGCGGCGAGAGGGCGGTCGTTGGCGAGGAAGTTGGAGAAGAGGCTGACGGCGAAGATGGCGAGGAGGAGGATCAGCGACCACTTGGCGCGCTTGATCTTCCCGAAGCGGGCGAGCCGCCGCCGGGTGTTCGGATCGAGGAGATGGAAGCCGAGGCGGGCCATGGATTCAGGAGTCGCCGCCGAAGCTGATGCGCGGGTCGACGAGGACGTAGCAGAAATCCGAGAGCACCCGGCCCAGCAGCGCGACGATCGAGGTCAGTCCGAGGGTGCCCATGAAGACCATGTAGTCGCGCCCGACGATGGCGTCGAGGGTGAGCAGGCCGATGCCGTTGATGGCGAAGACCCGCTCGATGAGGACCGATCCGGCGAACATGATGGAGAGGATGCCGCCGATGCCGGTGACGATGGGGATGATGGCGTTGCGCAGGGCGTGGCCCCAGACGGCGCGCCGCATCGTGCCGCCCTTGGCGAGGACGGTGCGGACGTAGTCCTGCGCGATCTGGTCGAGGAGGGAGTTCTTCATCAGGATGGTCAGCACCGCGAAGTTCCCGATCAGGTAGCAGAGCACGGGCAGGAACATGTGGTGGGCCTGGTCCTTCGCTTTCCCCCAGGCGGAGAGCTGCTCCCAGTTCTCGGAACGGAAGCCGCCGATGGGGAACCAGTCGTAGAACTGGTCCGAGGTGCCGCTGAAGAGGGTCTTCAGGATCATCCCGAAGGCGAAGGCGGGGATGGCGTAGAGCACGAGGACGACGACGGAGGAGACGACGTCGAAGGGCTTGCCGTTGCGCAGGGCCTTGGCGATGCCGAGGGGCACGCAGATGAGGTAGGTGAGGACGAAGCCGGTGACCCCGAAGGTGAGGGAGATGGGGAGCCGCTCCTCGACGAGCTGCCACACGGTCTTGTTGTTGTATTTGTAGGAGTAGGCCTTCATCCCCATGGCGTCGGTGACGAGCCAGGTCCAGTAGCGGACGTGGAAGGGCTTGTCGAAGCCGAACTCGCGCTCGATGGCCCGGCGCTGGTCCTCGGTGATGCTGACGTTGCTGCCCGCGCCGCCGCCGGCCTCGCCCGATCCCATCCCGCGCATCTGGGCGATGCGCTGTTCGACCGGTCCGCCGGGGACGAACTGGGTCAGGGCGAAGACGAGGAGGGTGATCCCGAGGAAGGTCGGGACGATGAGAAGGAGGCGCCGGATGAAATAGCTGAGCCGCTCCATGCTTCTAGTGGCCGGTCGGGGTGGAAAGGGTGGGGTGGGGCGATCGTGGCCTGCTTCGATGCCGATCCCTCATGCCAACCGCGACCTGCTTGCCAGCGCCTCAGCGAATCGCTTCGGTGCGCGCGACGCCGCCCGCGGCGGGGGAGAAGGCCCTGTCGAAATAGACGTCCCGGGGCGGCGGGGGCAGCGCGGCGCCGCCGGCCCGGGCCGCCTCGAGGTCGCCGGCCTGGAGGGGGTCGTCCCACCAGTAGTCCACCGAGGCCCATTCGTCGGAGTATTTGCCGAGGACGTGGTCGGGCATGCCGAACTTGTTCCAGTAGAGGAGGCGCACGTAGTCGATGTGCCAGAGGAGGACGTAGGGGGTCTCCTCGTAGAGGATCCGGTCGATCTTGCGGATGATCTCGTGCCGCTCGGCCACGTCGAAGACCTCGCGGGTCTGCTCGATGAGCGCGTCCACCTCGGCGTTCTTGAAGCCGGTGATGTTGTTGCCCGCCTTGAGGTCGGCGGCGGCGGAGTCCCACATGCCCTCGGGGTCCTTGATGGGGCTGGCCCCCCAGGCCGCCCAGGTGATGTCGAAGTTGTACTCGTCCATGTCGTTGGCCCAGGCCGCCCAGTCCTTCTGGTCGATCTTCAGCTCGATGCCCACGTCCTTGAGGGCCTCCTCGTAGATGAGGAGGAATTTCGTGGTGGTGGGGTCGCGGGTGAGGAAGTTCATCACGAAGGGCTTGCCGCCCTTCTCCAGCTTGCCTGTGGCCGGATTGACCTTCCAGCCCGCCTCCGCGAGCAGGGCGCGGGCCTTTTCGATGTCGAACTCGGTCTCGACATTGGGATTGGGATGGGCCTCGTCCCAGAGGTCGGGCCAGTAGGAGCTGGTCAGCGCGTACTGGTCGAACATGATGGTCTGGTTCATCCGCTTCCGGTCGAGCAAGTGGGCGAGGGCCTTGCGGACGCGCCGGTCGTCGTAGGGCTCGCGGCGCAGGTTCATGGCGAAGCCCTGGAAGCTGACGGGGTCGTAGTTGTGGATGGATTGCTTCACGATCCAGTTCTTGTCGAAGCGCTCGCCGCTGGTCTCTCGGACCCACTGGCTGGAGGTGTAGACGGCGAAGGAGTCGAACTCGCCCTTCTTGAAGGATTCGAAGGCGACGTCGTTCTGGGGGTAGAAGCGGTATTCGACCGTGTCGAAATTGAGGAGCCCCTCGACGGATGGATCGCCGGCGCGCCAGTAGTCCTCGCGCTTCTCCATGCGGGCGAAATGGGGCTCGGAGACCTGGCCGAGGCGGTAGGGGCCGGAAACGACGGGGAACTCGAAGTTCACCTTGTTGAAGTCCTGGTCCTTCCACCAGTGCTTCGGCAGGATGCGGAAGGCGCTGCAGGCGAGCAGATTCTTCCAGTGGACCTCCTCGGCGTGGACCGCCACGCTGCGCTCGCCGAGGGCCTCGATCCTGACGAGGCGCCGCAGGAGCGACTGGATCGGACCGGTGAGGTGGCTGGGGTCCTTCACCGCCTCGAAGCTCCAGACCACGTCCTCGGCGGTGACGGGCTTGCCGTCGCTCCACTTCGCCCGGGGGTCGAGGTGGAAGGTGAAGGTCTTCTTGTCCTCCGAGATCTCCCAGCGCTCCGCCAGGCCGGGACGGTCCTCCAGAGTGATCGGATCGGTGTCGAGCAGGGTCTCGAACATCAGCCGGAAGATCTCGCGGGAGAAGACGTTGTTGTCGATCTGGTAGTTGAAGCTCTTGGGGAACTGCGAGGCGAAGAGCGAGATCTTGCCTCCCGGCTCGGCGAACTCGGAGGCGAGGGGGGAGGGGGCCGCCTGCCAAGCCGCTTCGGGGAACTGCTGCGCCGGGGCGGCGGGAACGATGGCGGCGAGGAGGAGCAGGGCGGCGGAACGGGTCATCGAGTAAAGTGTGAAAGGTGGAAAGCGAGAGGTCTCCTGAAACGACCCGCAGGCCGGGAAAACGCTCAAATTCGATCCATCGGGAACCTTCGGCGAAAGAAGGCCGAAATCAACGCCGGATCGGCGACGGAAGACGGATCTCCAGGCCGGCGCCGCCGACAAGGCCGTCGCCGACCTGCGCCACAACGCCGCTCACCCCAGCGGCTTCACCAGCAGCAGCGCGTTGCGGCCGTTGCCCGCCCAG